>JBAQER010000031.1:0-3590 GCA_049286845.1 Bradyrhizobium sp. | reverse complement strand
GATCGAGTTCACGCTGATCCGCGGCGAGCTGACGCTGGCGTCGGCGCGCAGGCTGCTGGCGACCGACACGGTGCTCGGCATTTCGGCCGGCGCGCTGCTGGTGATCGGGCTGTTGCGGGTGTTCTTCTTCGAGAAGGGTTTTGACTATTATTTCCACAGCCACGCCTTCCTGGCCAAATTGTCGATCTTCATCGCGGTCGGGCTGCTGTCGATCGTGCCGACCCGCGAGTTTCTGTCGTGGCGCGGGGCGCTGCGGGCCGGGCAGGCGCCGGCGGTCAGCGCGAACAAGCTGGCATTGGTCCGCAAGGTTCTGCACGGCGAATTGCTCGCCATCGTGTTGATCCTGCTCTGCGCGGCGATCATGGCGCGGGGCGGCTGGGTTTAGGTTATGTTCACTTGTCATTCCCCGATGTGCAATTGCACATCTGAGGGCGCGCCAACGGGTCCGCGCGAAGCGCGGCCCGATGACAGGCTCCGCGCGAACCCGGAATCTCGATCGTAACAATCTCCAGATTCCGGGGTCATCGCTGCGCGATGCCCCGGAATGACGTGAGCAACCCGGAGCCCGTCCATGCCCAAGACCTATTTCGTCGTCCGCGCCATCGTCGCCGATCCCGCCAGGCGCGGGGCGTTCGACGAATGGTACAGCCGCGAACATCTGCCTGATGCGATCAAGGCGTTCGGGGTGAAGAAGGCGCGGCGGTTCTGGAGCGCCGTCGATCCCGCGCTGCATCTGGCGATGTACGAATTTTCAGACCAGGCCGCGCTCGAGCGCGCCACCGGCGGCGATGCGCTGAAGGCGCTGGTCGCCGAATTCGACCGCTGCTGGCCCGAGGTGACGCGCACGCGCGAGGTGCTGGTGCTGGCGGAGGAGGTCGGCTAGGCGAGACGTTTTCCACTCGTCGTCCCCCCGCGACCGGCAGAAGCGGAAATAGCCTTTCTCTCGCCCCACTTCATCGCCATGCAGCATGATAATGGGCAATCCCGCCGCCGCAGGGCCGCTCGCATGCAGGACTAAAAGCCGGGTGAACCGGCTTGCCAAGCCTGCTGCGTGGTGGCCTAATCGGCTTCAAGATCAAGCAAAAGATCGCCATCGACCAAACGCAGCGGCATTTCCGCTGCCAGAAAAGACCCTGTGGGAGAGGAATACAAGATGAAGAAAGTCTCGACAATATCGTTCGCTACGGCGGCGGCCATCCTGCTGTGGGCGCCGGCTCAGGCGCAAGTGACGATGAAGGCCTCTCACCAATTTCCGGGCGGCAAAGGCGACCCGCGTGACGAGATGGTGCAGATCATCGCCAGGGAAGCCAAGGCCGCCAATGTTGGCCTCGAGATTCAGGTCTATCCGGGCGCCTCGCTATTCAAGCCGAACGACCAGTGGAATGCCATGGTCAACGGCCAACTCGACATCTCGTCATTCCCGCTTGATTACGCCAGCGGCAAGGTGCGTGACTTCGGTGCCACTCTGATGCCGGGCCTCGTGCGCAGCCATGATCGCGCCGCGCGCTTGGCGAACTCGCCGTTCATGAAGGACATCAAGGCCAAGATCGAGAAGGCCGGCGTCATCGTGCTGGCCGATGCCTGGCTCGCCGGGGCTGTGGCCTCCAAGAAAGGCTGCATCCGCAAGCCGGAAGACATCAAGGGCGTCAAGATCCGCTCCGCCGGCCCCACCTTCGCGGCGATGTGGCAGGCCGCGGGCGCCTCGATCGTCTCGATCCCGTCGAACGAAGTCTATAACGCGCTGCAGACCGGCGTCGCGGAGGCCACCGACACCTCGACCGGCAGCTTCGTCTCGTTCCGCATCTACGAGCAGGTCAAATGCATCACCGCTCCGGGCGACAACGCGCTGTGGTTCATGTACGAGCCGGTGCTGATGTCGAAGAAGGCGTTCGACAAGCTCAACAAGCAGCAACAGGACGTGCTGCTCAAGGCCGGCAAGAAGTCGGAAGAATATTTCGCAAAGGAGAGCAAGGGCCTCGACGAAAAGATGGTCAAGACCTTCCAGGACAACAAAGTCGAAGTCGTCACCCTGTCGGCGGCCGAGTACCAGGCTTGGCTCGACGTGGCGCAAAAAAGCTCCTACGCCCAGTTCGCCAAGGAAGTGCCCGACGGCAAGAAGTTGATCGACGAGGCACTGGCAGTTAAGTAATGCGCCTTGGATGAGGATCGGCCTGGCGGTTCGCCGGCCGATCTTCTTGCGCTCACGGGAGCGGCAGACGGATGAACCTTTTCAATCGACTTATAACGCTGATATCGCAGGCCTGCGGGATTTTCGCGGCGGTCCTGACGGCGGCCGCGGTGATCATTGTCTGCCAGATGGTGTTCATCCGATATGTTCTCAACGAGAACACGATCTGGCAGACCGATTTCGTCACCTACAGCCTGATTGCGGCCACTTTCATCGGCGCGCCCTACGTGCTGTTGACCAAAGGCCACGTGAACGTGGATGTGTTGCCGATCTATCTGGGCGAACGCGCGCGCTACTGGCTCGCCATTTGCGCGATCGCGGTCTCGCTTGGCTTTTGCCTGCTGATGACCGTGCTCACCTATCAATTCTGGCATGAGGCCTATGCGAACGGCTGGGTGTCCGACACCATGTGGCGGGCGCGGCTGTGGATTCCCTACGGCGCCATGCCGGTGGGCCTGGGGATTCTCACGCTGCAGTATGTCGACGATCTGCTCAATCTGCTCAATGGCCGCGAGCCGCCGTTCGGCATCGAGGTCAAGGAGCGCTCCGTCGACGTCAGCTTGCCCGACAGCGGGACCGACGTGAACATTCCGGGAGTCGGCATATGAGCCCGTCTGCTCAAGGCGTTCTCGTGCTCGTCACCACGGTGCTGGTACTGCTGACCGGCGCGCCGGTCGCCTTTGCGCTCGGCGCGGTCGGCGTCGCGTTCCTGGTGCTGTTCCAGGGCACCGATTCGCTGCGGGTTGCGGCGGAGACGCTCTATTCGGGCTTGAATGATTTCACGCTCGTCTCCATTCCGATGTTCATCATGATGGGGGCGGCGATCGGCTCGTCGCCGGCCGGCAAGGATCTCTATATCGCGCTCGATCGCTGGCTTTACCGAGTGCCCGGCGGGCTGGTGATTTCCAACATCGGCGCTTGCGCGCTGTTCGCGGCGCTGACCGGATCCTCGCCGGCGACCTGCGCCGCCATCGGCAAGATGGGCATCCCGGAGATGCGCGCGCGCGGCTACCCGGACGAAGTGGCAACCGGGTCGATCTGCGCCGGCGGCACGCTCGGCATCCTGATCCCGCCGTCGATCACCTTCATCCTCTACGGCATCGCGACCGAGACCTCCATCGGCCGTCTGTTCCTGGCCGGGGTGATGCCGGGCTTGTTGCTGACTGGCCTCTTCATGCTGTGGACGCTGGTCTACATTTGGTACAAAGGCTTCCGCGCATACGAGGCGGGATTCCGTTTCACCTGGCGCGAGAAGTTTGAATCGATTCCGAAAGTTGCGCCCTTCCTGGTGATCGTGTTCGGGGTGATGTACGTGCTGTACGGCGGCATTGCGACGCCGTCGGAAGCAGCCGGCGTTGGCGCAGCGCTGTGCGTCCTTCTGGCGATTGTCATCTACCGGATG
>JBAQER010000030.1:0-9756 GCA_049286845.1 Bradyrhizobium sp. | reverse complement strand
GACTGCCCGCACGCGCGCTCTCGACCGCAATCGACCTGATCCGGATCGCCTTCTTCGGGTATGTAATCAAGCTGGTCTGGCTCTTCATCCAGGTCGTCGCCGACGAGCGGATGACGACGATCAAGTTCCCGAAAGGCTTCGTCTACTACATCGTGCTGCTCGGCTTCGTGATGATGTTTGCGCGATCGATCCAGATCGCCGTCGACAACTGGCGGCGCGGTTACTCGATCCTGGAACGCCCCGGCGCATTCGACGGAACGGAAGGGTGACGCGATGCTGCTTCTGCTTGGAGTGTTTCTGATATTGATGCTGGTCGGCCTTCCGGTCGCGTTGGCAATGGCGACGTCGTCGCTGCTCTACATTCTCGTTACGGGCATAACGCCCGATGTGACGCTGGCGCAGCGCATGATCGCCGGCGTCGAGAGTTTTCCGTTGCTCGCCGTACCGTTCTTCATTCTCGCCGGCAACCTCATGAACATCGCCGGAGTAACCGGCCGCATCTACAAGTTTGCGGTTGCGCTGGTGGGCTGGATGCGCGGCGGTCTCGGCCACGTCAACATCATCGGCTCGGTGATCTTTTCAGGCATGTCGGGCACCGCGATCGCGGACGCCGCGGGCCTCGGTACCATCGAGATCAAGGCGATGAAGGATCACGGCTATTCCACGGAGTTTTCCGTCGGAGTAACGGCCGCTTCGGCGACGTTGGGACCGATCATTCCGCCGTCGCTGCCTTTCGTCATCTACGGCATGATGGCGAACGTCTCGATCGGCGCGTTGTTCCTCGGTGGCGTCATTCCCGGCGTCATGATGACGCTGTTCATGATGGTGACGGTTGCGTATTTCGCGCACAAGAACGGCTGGGGCAGCGACTCGCCGTTCTCGTGGCCGCAACTCGGATCAGCGGCTACCGAGATCGCGATCGTCATCAGCTTTCCGCTCGCGGTCTGGTTGCTGACCGTCGCCGGGGTTTCGACCAACGTCTCGATCGGGGTCGGGCTTGCGGTGTTGTTGCTGATCGACTGGTATTTCGATTTCTCCGCCGTGATGGCGCTGATGGCGCCGGTCATCCTGATCGGCGGCATGACGCTCGGCTGGTTCACGCCGACGGAGGCCGCGGTTGCGGCCGTGATCTGGTCGCTGTTTCTCGGGCTGGTGCGCTATCGCACGATGACCTTGCAGACGGTCGCCAAGGCCACGTTCGACACCATCGAGACGACGGCATCGGTCCTGTTCATCGTCACGGCGGCCTCGATCTTTGCCTGGCTTCTGACCGTCTCGCAGGCAGCGCAGATCATGACCGATGCAATACTCGGACTGACGCAGAACAAATGGGTGTTCCTGCTGCTCGCCAACATTCTGATCCTGGTCGTCGGATGTTTCATCGACACCATCGCGGCGATCACCATCCTGGTGCCCATCCTGCTACCGATTGTCCTCAAGCTCGGCATCGATCCGATCCATTTCGGTCTGATCATGACGCTGAACCTGATGATCGGCCTGCTGCACCCGCCGCTCGGCATGGTGTTGTTCGTGCTTGCGCGCGTCGCCAAGCTCTCGGTGGAGCGCACGACGATGGCGATCCTGCCGTGGCTGGTGCCGCTGCTGCTGGCGCTGGCCGCCATCACCTACATCCCGGACCTGACGCTTTGGTTGCCGAAATACATGGGGCTTGCAAAATGACATCGATGGCTTTGGCCGCAACTTTGTTCGGAGCGGAAGACCTGCGCATGGTCGAGCGGCCGCTCGACCGCCTTGCGCCTGACATGGTGCGCATTCGGTTCGGCGCCGGCGGCATTTGCGGCTCGGACATGCATTATTTCCGCCATGCCCGCACCGGAGATTTCGTCGTTACCTCGCCGCTCGTACTCGGCCACGAAATCGCGGGCGAGGTCATCGAGATCGGGGGCAGCGCGCCCGGGCTGAAGATCGGTGACCGCGTCGCCGTCAACCCGTCGCGCTGGTGCGGCCGCTGCACGCCGTGCCGCGAGGGCCGGCTCAATCTTTGCGAAAACATCTTCTTCATGGGCTCGGCGTCGAAGACCCCGCACATGCAGGGCGGTTTCGCCACCACCTTCGATGCCGTTCCGGAGCAGTGCGTGAAGATCCCGGATCATGTGCCGTACCAGGCTGCAGCACTTGCCGAGCCTCTGGCGGTCTGCCTGCATGCGGTCGCCCGCGCCGGCGATGTCAGCGGCAAACGCGCGGTGCTGTTCGGCGCGGGCCCGATCGGCCTGCTTACCATGCTGGCGGCGCGTCGCGCCGGCATTGCCGAAGTCACCGTCGTCGATATTGCGGCGGCGCCGCTGGCATTCGCCAGCCGGCTCGGCGCCGATCATGTCGTCGATGTCTCCGGCGGCGATGACGGATTGAAGGTGCAGGCTGCGGCACGCCCGTTTGACGTCGCGTTCGAAGTCTCCGGGACGGCGGCGGGCCTTGCCAGCGCCATCGGCATTGTCCGGCGCGGCGGCATCGTCGTCCAGATCGGCAATCTGCCGGGCGGCCAGATCCCGGTGCCCGCGAATGCGGTGATGGCCAGGGAGATCGATCTCAGAGGCTCGTTTCGGTTCGGGTCCGAATTCATGACCGCGGTCGAGCTGATCTCCGACGGCAGCGTCGATGTGCTGGCACTGGTGACGGCCGAGCGTCCGCTGGCTGCCGCACCCGACGCCATGCGGCTGGCGCTCGATCGTTCGCAGAGCGTCAAGGTGGTGCTGACTGCGCATTGATCGGGCGGCCGTACCGCTGGAGAGCATGGAGGAGATTCGCAGATGATGCTGCAGGGATGGCGCTGGTACGGGCCTGACGATCCTGTTTCGCTGGATGACATCCGCCAGGCCGGTGCGACCGATGTGGTCACCGCGCTGCATCAAGTGCCGATCGGCGAAGCCTGGACGCGCGAGGCCGTAGCGGAGCGCAAGCAGATCATCGAGAACGGGCAGCCCGGCCGCACGCCGCTGGTCTGGTCGGTCGTGGAATCGATTCCAGTGCCCGACGACGTCAAGCGGCTCGGGGGCAGGGCAACACGCTCGATCGAGGCTTGGATCTCCAGCCTGGAAGCGGTGGCCGCAGCCGGCATCAGGATCGTCTGCTACAATTTCATGCCGGTGGTCGACTGGTGCCGCACCGACCTCGAATGGGAGCTGCCGAACGGCGCCCGCGCGCTGCGTTTCGATCAGAACCGTTTTGCCGCCTTCGATCTGCACATTCTGCAACGGCCCGGTGCGATCGCGGACTATTCGCAGGCTGCGCAGGCCCGGGCAAAGCAGGCCTATGAGGCGATGAGCCAGGCGGACATCGATTACCTGGTGATGGTGATCGCCAGCGCCTTGCCCGGCTCGACCACCGATGCGCTCTCGATCCCGCAGTTCCGCGACAGGCTCGAACAGTATCGCGGTATCACCTCGCCGGTGCTGCGCCGGCATCTGATCGAATTTCTGGCGCGCGTCGCGCCGGTTGCGGAAGCGCTCGGCGTAACGCTGACGCTGCATCCCGACGATCCGCCACGCTCGCTGTTCGGCCTGCCGCGGATCGCTTCGACCGCGGAGGACTATCAGGCGCTGTTCGATGCGGTGCCCTCGAAGGCGAATGGCATCTGCCTGTGCACCGGCTCGCTCGGCGTGCGCGCGGAAAACGACCTTCCCGCGATGGCGAAGCGGTTCGCGCCGCGCATCGGCTTTGCTCACCTGCGGGCGACGAAGCGGGAAGCCGACGGACTGTCGTTCTTCGAGGCCGATCATCTCGACGGCGATGTCGACATGATAGCGGTGCTGAGGGCGCTGCTCGCGGAAAACCGGCGCCGCACGGCTGCCGACCAGATCGTGTTCCGGCCCGATCACGGCCATCGAATGCTCGACGATCTCGCCCCGTCGAAGCGGACCAATCCCGGTTACACCGCGATTGGCAGGCTGCGCGGCCTCGCCGAACTGCGCGGCGCCATCCGCGCCATCGAGTATGCCGATCGCGGCTGACCGTCGCTTGCAGATTAATCCCGAATTGGAAATATTTCGGCCTGCGGGATGAAGCCGATTCCCCGACCGCTTGCATGCGTCCGGTGGCCTGTGCGTGCTTGACTCATCTGGAGCCATCCTCTTCTCTTTGCCCGCCCGCTTCGCACGGCAACCCCCGGGGCTCGAGAACAACAAGAAGATGACGATCGAACGCAAGATGACGCCGACGCACGAGGCGCCTTATCGCGGCTTGCGGGTTCTGGACTTCGGGCAGGGCATCGCGTCGCCCTATTGCGCGATGCTGCTCGGCGTTTACGGCGCCGATGTCATCAAGGTCGAGCCGCCCGAGGGCGACTGGTCGCGCTACCTCGGCACGACCTATGGCAGTCATACGGCGCTGTCGGCCGTCTATAACCGCGGCAAGCGGAGCCTGTGCCTTGACCTGAAGTCGGAGCAGGGGATCGCCATTGCCAAACGGCTCGCTCTTGATTGCGACGTCCTGATCGAGGGTTTCCGGCCCGGCGTCGCCGCCCGGCTCGGGATCGGCTATGAGGCGCTGGCGAAGGACAATGTGGGCCTGATCTATCTCTCGGTCTCCGGCTTCGGGCAGGACGGCCCCTATGCCAGGCGTCCGGGTTCGGATTCGGTGGCGCAGGCCTTTTCCGGCCTGGTCTCGGTCAATGTCGGCAACGACAGCATTCCGCACCGGGTCGGCACCACCATCTCCGACGTCGCCACTGGAGTTTACGCGTTCCAGGCCATCGCCACCGCGCTGTTCGCCCGCGCCAGCGTCGGGACCGGCCGCTGGATCGACGTCAACCTCGCGCAATCGACCGCCGCGCTGCTCGGCCACAAGGCCGCCGAATATGTGCTGGAAGGCGGCGCCCCGCGTGCGCTCAACGTGCCGGCGGGCTCCTATCGGACCAGCGACGGCTGGATGATGGTCACGCTGGTGAACGAGCCGCAGTACAAGCGCCTGTGCGCGGCGATCGGACGCGACGATCTCGCCAGCGATCCGCGCTTTGCCGATTTCGCCAGGCGCGCCGACCAGGCCGACGCGCTGATGGCGCAGCTTCGCGACGTTTTCTTGTCGCAATCCACCGAGACCTGGCTCTGCCGGCTTCATGCGGCCGACGTCATCGCCGAGCGGATCCTCACCCCCGGCGACTGGCTGCACAATGTTCATGTCGAGGCCACCAAGGCCGCGGTCTGCCAGGACACCCCCGGCGTCGGGCCGGTCTACGCTGCGCGCACGCCGGGCATCGCGGGGCCGTCCGAGGATGATTTGCGGCCCGCGCCGGACATCGGTGCCGACAGCCGCGAGGTGCTGCTCGAGGCCGGATTCGCTGGCAGCGAAATCGACAATCTGATCGGCGCCGGCGTCGTGCGCACCTCGCAACGCTAGCCGGACCAAAGGGAGACCAGGCGACATGGGAGCTGAACTCGTTCGCTATGCCGTTTCGGATGCGATTGCAGAAATCACGCTCGACCGCGCCCCGGTCAATGCGCTCAGCATCGCCTTGATCGACGCGCTGCTGGAAGCGCTGCGGAAGGCAAAGGAAGACGAGCAAGTGCGCGCGGTGATCATCGCCAGCGCCCACAAGGTGTTCTGTGCCGGGCTCGATCTCGATATCGCGCGCGGCAAGCGGGCCACCGAAACCAAGGGTTTTCTGGAGCGGCTCTATTTTGCGCTCAACGACATCCAGTACAGGATGGGTAAGCCGACCATCGCGGCCGTCGACGGACCGGCGCGGGCCGGCGGCATGACGATTGCGATTTCCTGCGACATGGTGATTGCCGGCGACGGCGCGACGTTCGGTTACCCCGAAATCGATGTCGGGCTGATTCCGGCGCTGCATTTCGTGCAGCTGCCGCGGCTGGTCGGCAAGCACCAGGCCTTCGGTCCGCTGTTTCTCGGCGATCCCTTCGATGCCGCGACCGCGTTTCGCATGGGGCTGGTCAGCGAGGTGGTGCCGAAGGGGACCGCGCTGGAGCGCGCGCGGGCGATTGCGCTGCGCTTCGCCGAGAAGTCGCCGATCGTCATGAAGATCGGCCGCGACGCCTTCATGCGGGCGGTCGATGCCGATTACCGCCGCGCGGTCGAGAATGCGGCCGAGAGTTTTGCGCTTGTCGCGAGCACGGAAGATTGTCAGGAAGGACTCAACGCTTTCGTCGAAAAGCGGCCGCCGAAATATACCGGACGCTGACGCCGGGGTCATTGAACCAACTTGAAAAGGGGGGACCATGGCAGGACTATACTTCGAGGAGTTCGAGGTCGGCCGCGAATACCATCACGAATTCAGCCGCACCGTCACCGAGATGGACAACACCATGTTCAGTCTGTTGACGATGAATCCGCAGCCGTTGCATCTCGACGCCCATTTCTCGAAAGATACCGAATACGGCCAGCGGTTGTTCAACAGCCTCTACACGCTCGGCATCATGATCGGCATGAGCGTCTACGACACCACGCTCGGCACCACCGTCGGCAATCTCGGCATGACGGACGTCAAGTTCCCGAAGCCGGTGTTCCACGGCGACACGCTGAAGGCGCATACCAAGATCATCTCCAAGCGCATCAGCCAGTCGCGGCCGACCCAGGGCATCGTCGAGTTCGAGCACACCGCAACCAACCAGCGCGGCGAGGTGGTGGCAAGCTGCCGCCGCACCGGCCTGATGCACTGCAAACCAAAGGCTTGAGCTGATGCGATCATTCCTGTTCGTTCCCGGCGACAGTGTCCGGAAATTCGAGAGCGCGAAGAAGACCGCGGCCGACGCGCTGATTCTCGACCTCGAGGATTCGATCGCGCCGGACCAGAAGGTGGCGGCACGGAGCGTCACGCGCGACATGCTGGATGCGCGCAATCCGGCGCAGAAAACCTACATCCGCGTCAACGCGCTCGACACCGGGCTGACGCTCGGCGACCTCGCCGCGGTCATGCCGGGCCGGCCCGATGGCATCGTGCTGCCGAAATGCGCCGGCGCCGCCGACGTTAATCACCTCGCCCTGTATCTCGACGCGTTCGAGGCGGCGTCCGGGATCGAGCAGGGAACCACGCGGATCGTGGTGGTCGCGACCGAGACGGCGCGGGCGGTTACAAAACTGTTCGACTTCGAGGGCGCCAGTCCGCGGCTGTGGGGCATGATGTGGGGCGCGGAGGATCTAGCCGCTTCGCTCGGCGCCTCGCGCAACCGCACCAATGGCCGCTATCACGGGCCGTTCCTCCTGGCGCGCGACCTCTGCCTGATCAGCGCGGCGGCTGCCGGCGTGGTGGCGATCGACACCATCGCCACCGATATCGACGATCTGGTCGCGCTGCGGGAGGAGGCGATTGCCGCCCGCCATGACGGTTTCCTGTCGAAGGCCGTGATTCACCCCAAACACGTCGACGTCGTCAACGCCGCCTTCATGCCGACGGAGGAGGAAATCGCCTGGTCGCGGAAGATCGTCAAGGCATTCGCTGACAATCCGGCTTCCGGCGTGGTCAAGATCGACGGCAAGATGATCGACAAGCCGCACCTGCGCGCCGCCGAGAAGATTCTCGCTTTGGGCGCACGCAGGCGCTGAGCGCATCGCGCAGCGACAACACATTCATTCCGGAGATCACGACATGCGACTGACATCCCCACGCGTTGCGCCCGTCCCCCTCGAAGGCTGCACGGCAGAACAGCGCGAGATCGTGGAGCCCATGCTGGCGCGCGGTCCGGTGCTCAATATCTTCCGCACCCTCTTGACCCATCCCGCGGCAGCCAAGGCCTTCCTGGTGTGGGGCGGCTATATCCTGAGCCGCAAGACCACGCTGCCGCCGCGCGAGCGCGAGATCGTCATTCTGCGCACCGGTTTCCTGTGCCGCTCCGGCTATGAATGGACCCAGCACGTGCCGATCGGCCGACGCGCTGGCCTGACCGACGACGAGATCGCCCGGATCAAGCTCGGCGCCGACGCACCGGGCTGGAGTGCGGCCGATGCGGCCTTGCTGCGGGCCGCCGACGATCTGCATCGCGAGCAGTTCATCACCGAGCCGGTGTGGGCGGAGCTGTCGCGGCATTTCGAGGAACGCCAGCGCATGGATCTGGTGTTCACGGTGGGCCAGTACACCCAGGTCTCGATGCTGCTCAACAGTTTTGGCGTTCAGCTCGACGAAGGCCAGGTGCTCGATCCCGATCTGAAGGGGTTCAAGTGAGCGGGCGTCTGCAGGGCAAGATCGCCGTCATCACCGGCGCCGGCCAGTCTGCCGGCGAAACCATCGGCAATGGCCGGGCGATGGCGGTGCTGTTCGCCCGCGAAGGCGCGCAGGTGCTGTGCGTCGACCGACGGCTGGAAAGCGCGGCCGAGACGGTCGCGATGATCGCGGCGGAACGCGGCAGTGCCGCGGCGTTTCAGGCTGACGTCTCGCGCGACGCCGAATGCGCGGCGCTTGTCGCCGAGGGGAAGTCGCGCTGGGGACGGATCGATATCCTCGTCAACAATGTCGGCATTGGCGGTAGCGGCGATGGTCCCGCCCATCGTGCCGATGAGGCAGCCTGGGACCGCATCATGGCGGTCAATCTCAAATCGGCATGGATGACCATCAAGCACGCCGTGCCCGTGATGCGCGAGCAGGGCGGCGGATCGATCGTCAATATTTCGTCGCTGGCATCGCTGGCCGGCGGCAATCAGGTCGCCTATGAGGTTTCCAAGGCCGGCGTGAACCGGCTCACCACCAGTGTCGCCATCGCCAATGCCGCGCATGGCGTGCGCTGCAACGCCGTGCTGCCGGGCCTGATGGACACGCCCATGGCCGTCAGCGGAATCGCCGGCGCGACGGGCTCGACGACATCGGCGGTGCGCGAATCCCGCAACGCCCGTGTACCGCTGCGCGGCAAGATGGGAACGGGCTGGGACACCGCGCATGCCGCCCTGTTCCTGGCGTCGGACGAGGCCAATTTCATCACCGGCGTGCTGCTGCCGGTCGACGGCGGCATGTCGGCGCGGGTCGGCTGAGGAATGCGGCTGATGGTTTATCGTGCCGAACAGCCCGTTTGGAAGGGCCATGAGCGGTTTGAAAGTTGCGCAATGGTGCAATAGTGCCGGTGATTTGCCCGACGTGTCAAAATATTTTCGAGGGGTGGAACATCCATGCCATCGGCCCCCTGTTACTTTGCATAGGGTTGTTTTCGATATTTTGGCTGGGAGCGAGTGCGTAGCGTGGGCAAAGGCGCGCCACCCTCCCGCCGCACGCTTGATATTTTTTTTATAGCTGCACTAGCTAAGCGCCATGCATCGTCAAGGATAGCCCCGGCGACGCCGCCTCAGTGAGTGCGGCGCGCCATTCACAACCAGAAAGCGCGTCGCGGTTCGTCGCGCCGATGCCGGCGCGCTATCCGCGGGATCGCCACCGCGCCCATTGCGCCTCGAACAGCGGCAACAGCCCGCGCGGCGTCACCAGGATGACGGCGATCACGACAACTCCGTAGATGAAGTAGTGCAGTCCCGGCAGCGTGCCGCCGAGTTTGCCGCGCAGCACTTCGCCGAGCGGGACCAGCAGTAGCGCCCCGAGCGCCGGTCCGAAGGCCCGGCCGAGGCCGCCGACGGTGGCGAACAGCACGATCTCGATGGTGATGACCGGCGAGATCAAAAGATACGGATCGGCAAAGGTGAGATAGCGCACATAGGCGGTCCCAACCACCGAGGCCAGCACCGCCGAGATCGCCATCGCCGCAATCTTGTAGCGGAGAATATTGACCCCGATCGCCTGCGCCGCCTTCTCGTTGTCGCGGATGGTGCGCAGGTAATATCCGAGCGGTGCATTGAGGATTGCGAGGTTGA
>JBAQER010000029.1:0-1868 GCA_049286845.1 Bradyrhizobium sp. | reverse complement strand
CGCCTCGATCGGCTACCTCGCGCTCACCCGCGCCGCCGACAACGCCTCGCGCGCGCCGGGCGCGACCTTCGAGCCCTGGTACCGGTTTTTTCCATGGGAGGACTGGCGGCAAGCGCAGCCCGACGTCATCGAGCGCGCGATCGTCCCCCATCTCACGAGCTGGGCCGCCGCCAGCGAGCAACCGGACCCCAGCCGCGCCCTCAGCCGCAGGGATCGCGTCCGGCTGTATTTCGGCACCGAGGGCGCGCATTGGGACGAGGAGCGCGTGCTCGACCGCTACGAGTTGCTCTACGAAGCCGGACTGGTCGAGGAGGCGCGGCGCGATGGCCGTCCCGCGGCGCTGGCGCGCAAACAGCTTCCCGTCCTCGGCGTGCCGATGCGCTTCGACCACCGCCGAATCCTGGCCACCGCGATCGCCCGGCTGCGCGCCAAGCTGAAATATCGCCCCGTGGTATTTGAACTTTTGCCGCCCGAGTTCACACTCACTGAACTGCAGCGGTCCGTGGAAGCGATCTCGGGGCGGCATCTGCACAAGCAGAATTTCCGCCGGCTGGTGGAAGCCGGCGCTTTGGTCGAACCAACCGGCGTGATGTCGACACAGACCGGTGGGCGGCCAGCCGCGCTGTTTCGCTTCCGCCGCGAGGTGCTGCAGGAGCGGCCGGCGCCGGGCCTGCGGGTGCGTGGAAGACGCTAGATCGTCCGACGGCGCCGGGACACTGAAGATTTTAATGCGGTAAGCCCCGATCCCGGGCCGATCGCCTGGAGGCTTGATGTTGGAATTTTTCTCGCTGGTGGTTGCCATCGTCGCGCTTATCGTCGCACGCAAGGCGTTCAACCAGACCGCCACCTTGCGTGCGCGGCTGGACGCGATCGAGGCCACCGCGCTGCAGGCGGGAGCTGTCGCGCCACCGCTCGCACCGCTCCAGGAAGTCGAGCAAGGTCTCGCCGCATCGCCATCCGTTGCCGCCGAACAACCGGCAATGGCCAGCGAGATTGAAACGGCCGCGCCTGCCGCGGAAGCGCAAGATGCCGCGCCGACGGCCGCGACTGACGGCACGGCTACGCCGCCGCCGCTTCCGCAAACCCAGCCCGGCTTCGAGGAGCGGATCGGCACCCGCTGGGTGGTCTGGGTCGGCGGCCTGACGCTGGCGCTCGGCGGCTTCTTCATGGTGCGCTATTCGATCGAGGCCGGGCTGCTCGGCCCCGGCGTGCGCACCGTGCTCGGTGGCCTGTTCGCGCTGGCGCTGCTGGCGGCCGGTGAATGGACCCGCCGCAAGGAAAGCGTCTCGGCGATCGAGCCGCTGCCGATCGCCAATATCCCCGCGATCCTCACCGCTGCCGGCACTGCGGTGGCATTCGCGACCGTCTATGCCGCCTATGCGCTGTACGATTTTCTCGCGCCCGCCACCGCCTTCATCCTGCTCGGAATGGTGGCGCTGGGCACGCTCGCCGCGGCGCTGCTGCACGGGCCGGCACTAGCGGGCCTCGGCATTGCCGCCGCCTTCGTCACCCCGCTGCTGGTCTCTTCCGACCAGCCGGATTACTGGGCGCTCTACCTCTATCTCGCCATCGTCACAGCGGCGGCGTTCGGGCTGGCGCGGATCAGGCTGTGGCGCTGGCTCGCGGTCACCACCATCGCCTTCGCGCTGATCTGGACTTTCCCCTGCCTGGAATGCGGGCCGTCGATGGTCGGACCGCACGCGTTCCACGTCATTGCAGGCTTCGTGCTCGCCGCGTTGCTGGTGGTATGCGGATTCATGTTCGGTCCGGCCGCCGACGATGACCGGATTGAGCCGATCTCCTCCGGTTCGCTCGCAGCCTATCTGCTGGGCGCCACCCTGATCGTGCTTCAGAGTTCCCATGCCGAC
>JBAQER010000028.1:0-4595 GCA_049286845.1 Bradyrhizobium sp. | reverse complement strand
CACCGCTGCCACCGATCACCAACGCCGTGCCGGTCACCTTGCCGTCATGGATTTTGTCAGACTTTCGGTGGTCCGCGGTCAAATCGCCCTCCTGAGAATTGGTCGTGTCCCGGCAGGACCTCCCGTTTCGATCCGAGCGCATTTTTACCTGTTGCAGCAGGCAGCGCAAGAGTTATAATAACGAGCGCTCGTTTCTTATATGGCAGTGCTGCTGATGACGGCATGCCGAGGGAGGATTGGATGAAAACGTTCAAGAGCATCGCAATAGGTTGCATGGCGGTTCTGTCGCTTCCCGCTATCGCTCTCGCCCAGCCGTTCCCGGGCGCCGTTCGCATCGGCGTGATGAGCGACAGTTCAAGCTTGTATGCGGCGATTGGAGGTCCCGGCTCGGTCGTTGCCGCCAAGATGGCTGTGGAAGATTTTGGTGGCTCAGTTCTGGGCAAGCCGATCGATGTCATTGCCGCCGACCACCAGAACAAGGTCGATGTTGCTTCCGCAATCGCGCGGCGCTGGGTCGATGAAATGGGAGTGACGGCCTTCGCGGACGTCGCTACCTCATCGACGGCGCTTGCCGTCCAGGCGCTGGAAAAAGAACGTCAGAAAGCGGTTGTTCTCATCTCCGGCGGCGGGGCACGATCGCTGGGCGATGAGGCCTGTTCGCCGGTGGGCGTGCTCTGGGCGTGGAATACTTATTCCATGGCGGCTGGAACCGCCAATGCGGCGGTCAAGCAGGGCTACAAGAAGTGGTTCGTCTTGGCGGCTGACTACGCCTTCGGCAAGGCTCTGGCGGGTGATGCGACCAAAGTGATCGAGGCGAACGGCGGCGAGGTGATAGCCACGGTTCGCCACCCGCTCAACACCTCCGACTTCTCGTCGTTCATGGTGCAGGCGCAGCAGTCCGGCGCCGACATCCTTGGCCTTGCGAACGCCGGTGGAGATACGGTTAACGCTATCAAACAAGCTGGCGAGTTCGGGTTGAAAAAGGTCGGAATCAAGATGGCGGCGCTTCTCGTGTTCATTACAGACGTTCACTCGCTCGGCCTCGAGCAAGCGCAAGACCTGCTGCTTACCACGCCTTTCTATTGGAATCGTACGTCGGAAACGCGGGCTTGGTCGGTGCGTTTTTTCAAGATACACGGCGCTATGCCAACGATTGTCCAAGCGGGCGTGTATTCCAGTGTCATGCACTATCTAAAGGGCGTTAAGGCCGCTGGCACGACGGAGCCGAAAGCGGTGATTGCAAAGATGCGCGAGATTCCGATCAACGACATTTTTGCGAGCAACGGCAGGATCCGCGAAGACAATGTGATGATCCACGACATGTTCCTGGCAAGGGTGAAATCGCCAGCCGAGTTGAAGGAACCGTGGGACTATTACGAGATCCTCAGGACCATCCCCGCCGCCGACGCTTATTGGCCGATTTCGGAAAGCAAGTGTCCGCTCGTTGCTAAGTCGAAGTAACAAGGCTCGGCCGCTGCGCGGATACGGGCGTCGAACTCCGCATCCGCGCGCTTGAACAGAGGGAGGATGGGAATGTTCGATTTCGGGTTGGATGAGAGCACGGAATTGCTACGCCGAACCGCTCGGGAGTTCGCGCGCACACGGGTCGCGCCGATTGCAGACAAGGTCGATGCAACCAATACGTTTCCGCGCGAACTCTGGCCGAGGTTCGGAGAACTCGGTCTGCTTGGCATCACCGTTAGCGAGGAAGATGGCGGCAGCGGCATGGGTTATCTCCAACACATCATCGTGCTGGAGGAATTGACGCGCTGCTCCGCCTCAATCGGTATGTCTTATGGAGCGCATTCCAATCTCGTCCTCAATCAGTTGAAGCTCAACGCGACGAAGGAACAGAAATCGCGTTATCTTCCTCGCTTGCTCACTGGAGAGCACGTAGCCGCCCTGGCGATGACCGAGGCGAGTGCCGGATCCGACATTGTCGGCATGCGCCTGCGTGCCGACAAGCGGGGCGACCGTTACGTCCTGAACGGCTCGAAGATGTGGATCACCAATAGCGCGGTCGCTGACGTGCTGCTCGTTTATGCCAAGACAGACTTGGCAGCGGGCAAGGACGGCATTTCGGCCTTCATTGTCCAGAGCGACTTTCCGGGCTTTCGCGTCGCGCGCCGCCTGGATACCTTCGGTATGCGCGGCTCCGGCACGGCTGAACTCGTGTTCGAAGAATGCGAGGTTCCGGCGGAGAATCTTGTCGGTGAATTGAACCGCGGAGTGCGCGTCCTGATGAGCGGTCTTGACTACGAGCGTCTCGTCGTCGCTGCCAGCCCGCTCGGCATCATGCAGGCGGCGATGGATCTGGCGCTACCCTACGTGCGTGACCGCCGCCAATTCGGCCAGCCAATCGGTGAATTTCAACTCATGCAGGGCAAGCTTGCCGATATGTATGCGTCATTGAGCGCCTGTCGATCTTACCTTTATACCGCCGCGGCTGCCGCGGATCGTGGTCGCGTGACGCGCAAGGATTCGGCATCAGTCATTCTCTTTGTAGCGGAGAGAGCGACCGAGGTCGCGCTTCAGGCAATGCAGTGTCTCGGTGCCAATGGATACAGCAACGAATATGCAGCGGGTCGCCTCGTGCGAGATGCAAAGCTCTACGAGATCGGCGCCGGTACTTCGGAGATCCGGCGGATGCTGATCGGCCGCGAATTGTTCGCGAATGCGTCGTAGGTCATCGCAACTTAGCATATCTAGGCGAGACGATGAATTTTGCAAACATTCTGTTCGACAATCCCGCCGCAACCGACCAAGCGAGAGCTCTCGTCGAGGGCGATAAGGTCGTCTCGTTCGCGACCCTGCGTGCGCGAAGCGGCCGACTTGCCGCTGCGCTGCAGAGCCTGGGCATCGCGCGCGGCGACCGCGTGGCCATCCTGCTCGGCAACGGTATCGAATATGTCGAGCTCTATATGGCGGTCGTAGCCAGCGGTGCCATTGTTGTGCCGCTCAATACGCGCCTCACCCCGCAGGAGCATGTCCTGCTCATGCGGGACGCCGAGGCTAAGGCGCTGTTCACAGCAGCGGACGGCTTCGAAACGCTGAAACAAGTGCGCGACGGGGTAGCAGGTTTGGAAGCCGTTGTTGTGGTTGGTGGCGCGAAGTCGGACGAGATCGATTATGAGAAACTCATCGCCGGCATGGCGCAGCCGGCTCCTGTCTTTGACGCCGCGTCGGACGACGCGGCCGTTATTCTCTACACGAGCGGGACGACCTCGGGACCCAAGGGCGCGATCCTGACGCACGGCAATTTACTGGCCAATCTTCGACAATATCAGGCCTTCGTCGGCATCCCCCGCGGCAGCGTCAATCTGCAGATCAGTCCGCTCTATCATGCCGCCAACATCTTCTGCTTCGTCCATCTGTTGGCCGGCGGTACGACCATTTTCTTGCCAAAGGTGACGCCCGAAGCGATTCTCGAAGCCATCGAGAAGCATCGCGTCGCTTACATGTTTACTGTGCCGACTGTGCTGTATGGCATTCTAGATTGTCCGAACCGGAAGCAGCGCGACATTTCCTCGTTGCAGACGTTGCAATACGGCGGGTCGGCCATTGTCGGAGCGAGGCTGACGACCGCGATCGAGGCCTTCGGCGAGCGCCTGCTGCATTCCTACGGAATGACCGAGACGACGTCGCACGCCTCGATCCTCGGCAAAGCGGAGCACCGATACGCTGCCGGCTCAGTCGGGGTGCCGCTGCCGGGGGTCGAAATGCGCCTGGTCGATGACGCAGGCCGGACGCTTGAGACTGACGAAGTCGGAGAGATTCAAGTCAAAGGCGACAATGTGATGAAGGGCTATTGGCGTAACCCTGTTGCGACGGCGGAAACGTTGCGCGATGGTTGGCTTGCGACAGGCGATCTCGGTCGGCGAGACAGTCGAGGAAATTACTACATTGTCGGCCGCAAGAAGGATCTCATCATCAGCGGTGGGGTGAATATCTATCCGGCCGATATCGAGAGCGTGCTCGGGCAGCATCCGGGCGTCGCGGAGGTTGCCGTATTCGGTGTTCCGGATGCGAAATGGGGCGAACGCGTGGTCGCCGCGATTGTGCCGCGTCTCGGCGAGAAAATCGATCCAGACGAGGTGCAGAGCTTCGTGAGGGCGAGCCTCGGTAGTTTAAAGACACCAAAGGAGATCCGTATCATGGATGCGCTGCCAAAAAGCGGTTCCGGCAAGGTGTTGAAGCGGGAGCTTAGGGCCATGAAAGGCGAAGGCGAGCTGACTGCCGCGAATGATGCGCTCCGGGCGTATGATGCTCTTCGATGACGTCGAGACATTACTCAGTCAAAGCCCGAATGACCACTTCTGGCGCCAATCCGCCGTTCATGGACACAAGGCGATGGTGAATAGGTGGTTCGCCACTTGGATTTCTTGCGCCGCTGCCGGCTGAGCGCTTAATTGACGGCAGAAGTCGACTACCTGAATTCGTACGATGACACGGGCAGCACCGCGCGTCGAAGCAGTTCTCCGCTTTCGGCTAGGATGGAATGCTGTAGGCCAGTTTCGGAGAGTTGCGCGACCCGCTTGGCCGGCAGGAACCGCTTCATTTCACCAAGAAATGCGTCTGCGGTCGCTTTCTTGGAC
>JBAQER010000027.1:0-6807 GCA_049286845.1 Bradyrhizobium sp. | reverse complement strand
CTGCTCGACGCCATGAGCGGCGAGCACCCGGCCGACCCGCTGTCGCTGCCGGTGCTGCCGACCTCGTTCCTGTCGGCCGCCCGTTCCGGCAACAAGCCGAAGCGCATCGCCTATTCGCCCGATCTCGGCATCACCCCCGTCGATCCCGAGGTTGCTGCCATCACCCGCAAAGCGGCGCAGCGTTTTGCTGAAGCCGGCGCCATCGTCGAGGAAGCGCATCCGGACCTGCGCGAGGCCCATGAATGCTTCCACGTGCTGCGCGCCTTCGACTTCGCGCTCAGCAAGGCGGCGCTGCTGCGCGAAAAGCGCGATCAGCTCAAGCCCGAGGTAATCTGGAACATCGAGGAAGGCCTCAAGCTCACGGTCGAGCAACTCGAGCGCGCGGAGGCCCAGCGCGTGGCGATGACCGCGCGCACGCTGGAATTTTTCAACAGCTACGATCTGCTGCTGACGCCGGCGACCATCGTCGCACCGTTTCCGGTCGAGAACCGCTATGTCGCCGAATGCGCCGGCAAGAAATTCGACAATTACGTCGAATGGCTCGGCATCGTCTATGCGATCACGCTGGTGTGCTGCCCGGCGCTGTCGCTGCCGTGCGGCTTCACCGCGTCGGGTCTTCCGGTCGGACTGCAGATGGTGGCGCCGCCGCGCGGCGAGGCAAAGCTTCTCGCCGGCGCCAAATTGCTGGAGGATATTCTGGGCGTACGCGGCTCCACGCCGATCGATCCACGGCTGCCCAGATAACATCTCCCTCATGGTGAGGGGGCGCTCTTGCGCCGTCTCGAACCATGAGGTCGGAGTGCCTCCGCTCATCCTTCGAGACGCGCGCAGAGCGCGCTCCTCAGGATGAGGCTAGCCCGCCTCGCGCGCGCCAGCACCGGCCGCCTTGATGGCGACCGACAGGGCCAGTTTGCTCTGCTCCACGATCTCCTCGACCAGTTCCTCCCGGCTGATCTGGGCAACCTGGCCGGTGAGCAGCCCCTGCTCGGCCAGCATCACCACCCCGTGCAGCGCGGCCCAGATTTGCAGGGCCTGCCGCTCGCGCAACAATCCGACGGCGGGCGCTTCCAGCGCTTCCAGCACGAGGCCGAACGTTTCAAAGGCCGCGTTGTGCAGCTCGCTGCCTTTCGACGCACAGGCCATGGTTCGCGACGCGAACATCAAGCGGTAGATCCCGTTGCGGCGCAGACCGAAAGAAAGCGTGGCCTGCGCGAGGCGCGACAGCTTCGATTGCTTCGACGGTCCGCTGATCGACTCCCGCAGCATGGCGGAAAATTGCCGGAAGGCCTCTGCCGTGACCGCCGCCAGCAAGGCCTCGCGGTCGGCGAAATGCCGGTACGGCGCCGGTTGCGAGACGCCGAGCTTTTTTGCGAGCGCCTTGAGGCTGATGGCTTCCGGGCCGCCCTGCTCCGCTTCGGCAAGTGCTGCCTGAACCAGGGCGTCGCGGAGATCGCCATGGTGATAGGTATTGAGTGGTTTGCGGGCTAACCGAGGCGGCATCTGCGTCCTGATCTCTGACTTTTCACTTGACACCACAACCGCGGCACGAATGTAATATGCTATAATTTAACGGCGCAGCCAATACGGCCAGCGCCATTAGAATAATAAGACAGCAAGTGGAAACGCAACACGGCAGCAAGGCTGCAGGTAACCTGGGGAGAAGTGCGTCAGATGGCCGGAAAACTCAAAATTCACGTCGACCAGGATAAGTGTCAGGGCCATGCCCGCTGCAAGGCGCTGGCCCCCGAACTGTTCGAACTCGACGAGTTCGGCAACGCGCATGAGATCGGCGACGGCTCCGTGCCAAAAGGACTCGAGGACAAGGCCTGGCTCGCCAAGGCCAATTGTCCGGAGATCGCGATCGAAGTCACCGAAGAGTAACCGCGTCACCCCTGAGCCGCCGATTCGAATCTGCTGACCGATTTCCTGCGCAATCGTAGATCCAGCGAACGAACCAGAGGAATTGCCCTGATGTCCGATCCCGCCCGCGCCATTCCCGATGCCGCCCCCGCCATGCCCGATCATCCTCCCGTGAAAGATTGGGTGCACGATTTCGACCATACCGATCCGCACTGGACGGAAGATCCGTATCCAATCTGGGACGAATTGCGGGCGGCATCGCCGGTGGTTCATACCGACCGCTTCCTCGGCTGCTACATGCCGACCACCTATGAAGCGGTGAGGGAGATCGCCCACGATTCCGAACATTTCTCCTCGCGCCGCGTCATCGTCCGCGACGTCCGGCCGCCCATTACCAACACCGCGCCGCCGATCACCTCCGATCCGCCGGAGCACAAGCCCGCCAAGCAGCTGCTGCTGCCGCCGTTTACGCCCGACGCGATGAAGAAGCTGGAGCCGCGGGTTCGCGCCATCTGCAACGAGCTGATCGACGAGTTCATTGCCGAGGGCAAGTGCGACGCCGCTGCGCGCTACACCAAGCACATTCCGGTGCGCGCTATCGCCCACATGCTCGGCATCCCGGAACAGGACAGCGACATCTTCATCAAGTGGATCCACGAGATTCTCGAGCTCGGCATCAAGGACGACGCCACCATGATGCGCGCGGTCCAGGAGATGACCGGTTATTTCCACGGCCATATCGAGGCGCGCAAGAAGAACCCCACCGACGACCTGATCACGACGATGATGAACGCCCGCGACAAGAGCGGGCAGCCGCTGTCGGACGGACACGTGCTGGGCTCATTGCGGCTGCTGTTGATCGCCGGAATCGACACCACCTGGAGCGCGATCGGCGCCTCGCTGTGGCATCTGGCGAAGACGCCCGCGGATCGCAACCGTCTCATCGCCGAGCCGGAACTGATGCCGACCGCGGTCGAGGAATTGCTGCGCGCCTATTCGCCGGTGACGATGGCACGCGAGGTGATGAAGGACACCGTGATCAGCGGCTGCCCGGTCAAGTCGGGCAACATGGTGCTGCTGTCGTTCCCCGCCGCCAACCGCGACCCCGCCATGTTCCCCGATGCCGACAAAGTCGTGATCGACCGCAAGGAGAACCGCCACGCCGCCTTCGGCCTCGGCATTCACCGCTGCGTCGGCTCCAACCTCGCGCGCATGGAAATGACGGTCGCGATCGAGGAATGGCTGAAGCGGATTCCGGACTTCAGGCTCGACCCGGCCGGTCAAGTCAAATGGTCGGAAGGCACCGTGCGCGGACCGCGGCAGCTGCCGGTGCTGTTCGGGAAATAGGCCTGAGGCGTTCGCTTCTCCTCATGGCTCCATGCTAGACTTTCGGTTCTGATCAAAACGGAACCGAAGGTCCGGCATGGCCGAACAAGACGAACCGCCTCGGGACTCAAAGCTGACGCGCAGCAAGCAGCGCTGGGCGCAGGAGGGCCGCTTCCTCACCGGCAAGACCTCCCGTCCCGGGGAGCAGCGCCTGCCGCCGGGGCAGCATCTCACAAAGGACTGGCCGACGCTCGACCTCGGCCTCACGCCGAGCATCTCCCGCGAGCGCTGGCGCCTCGACGTCTACGGCGCGGTCGAGAAGCCGCTGTTCTGGGATTTTGCGGAATTCACCGCGCAGCCGCAGGCGAAATTCACCTCCGACATCCATTGCGTCACCACCTGGTCGCGCTACGACAACCAGTGGGAAGGGCTCTCGACCCGCGATCTGCTCGACGCCTGCCGGCCGCGCGCGGAAGCGCGCTTCGTGGTGCTGCATTCCCATGACGGCTACACCACCAACCTCGCGCTGCGGGATTTCGCCGCCGAGGACGCCCTTCTCGCGCATAGCTGGTCCGGCGCGCCGCTGGAGCAGGAGCATGGCGGCCCGGTGCGGCTGGTGGTGCCGCATCTCTATTTCTGGAAAAGCGCGAAGTGGCTGCAGAGCATCGAATTCCAGGCCGAAGACAAGCCGGGCTACTGGGAAGTCCGCGGCTACCACAACCGCGGCGATCCGTGGAAGGAAGAGCGCTATTCCGGGGATTGATGCTTTGGCCGATCCGAACCATGGAGCTTGAACGTGCCGACTGAACGTTTCCAATTCACGAGTGAGGGCGGCCACCAGTTGGCGGCATCGCTCGATTTGCCTGACGGCCCTCCGCTGGCCTATGCGCTGTTCGCGCATTGCTTCACCTGCGGCAAGGACGTGCTGGCGGCCAAGCACATCGCGGCGGCGCTGGCGGCCAAGGGCATCGCGGTGTTGCGGTTCGACTTCACCGGCCTCGGCTCCAGCGAAGGCGACTTTGCCAATTCCACCTTCTCCTCCAACGTCGCCGATCTGGTGCGCGCCGCCGACCATCTGCGCGAAACCAGGAAAGCGCCGGCGATCCTGATCGGCCACAGCCTCGGCGGCGCGGCCATTCTTGCCGCCGCCGGGCAAATTCCCGATGCGAAAGCGGTCGTCACCATCGCCGCGCCGTCCGATCCCGCCCATGTCACCGGTCTGTTCAGGGAACGCATCGAGGACATCCGCAAGCACGGCAAGGTGGAAGTGCAGCTTGCCGGGCGGCCGTTCCACATCACCCGCGAATTCCTCGACGACATCGCCGGGCACAGCCTGATGGCGGAGGTGACAAATCTGCACAAGGCGCTGCTGATCATGCATTCGCCGACCGACGACACCGTCGGCATCGACAACGCCACGCATATCTTCGTGGCGGCCAAACATCCCAAGAGTTTTGTTTCGCTGGCGGGCGCCGATCACCTGCTCTCCGGCAAGCGCGATGCCTCCTATGTCGCCGGTGTCATTGGCGCCTGGGCGGAACGCTATGTCGATCTCGCCCTGCCCGAGCAGCCTTCCGCTTCAGTCAACGCGCCGCGCAGCGTGGTGGTGCGCGAGACCGGCAACGGGAAGTACCAGCAGACCATTTCGGTCGGGCCGCATCGGATGGTCGCCGATGAACCCATTGCCGCCGGCGGCGACGACACCGGACCGGGTCCCTACGATCTCGTGCTGGCCGGCCTCGGCGCCTGCACCTCGATGACCATGCGGATGTATGCCGAGCGCAAATCGCTGCCGCTGGAACGCGTCACGGTGACGCTGAACCACAGCAAGATTCACGCGGAGGATTGCGCCGAGTGCGAAACCAGGGTCGGCATGCTCGACCGGTTCGACCGGGTGATATCAATGGAAGGCGCACTCGACGCCGAGCAGCGCAGAAAATTGATGGAAATCGCCGACAAGTGCCCGGTGCATCGCACCCTCGCCTCGGAGATCCATATCGTGACATCAGCCGCCGATTGACGAACAGTCGAGCGGGCGTATCATCGATCCCATGGCCTCATGGTTCGAGACGCGCGGCGTTGCAGCGCTCCTCACCACGAGGGTTTCAGACCTCATCCTGAGGAGGCGCGAAGCGCCATCTCGAAGGATGAAGCCATTGAACTGAAAAATGCACTCGAGGAACCCCCCCATGCCGGTCGTGGCCCGCGTCGATCCCAAAACGGTTTTTACGCCGGAGCAATGGAGCCGGCTGACGTCGCGCAGTTCGCTGCGCGGCATGTGGCTGGTCGTTCACGCCTGGGGCACCATCGCTGCGGCCATCGCACTGGTCATGCTGTGGCCCAATCCGCTGACCTGGCTGATCGCGGTGATGGTGGTCGGCACGCGCCAGTTGGGCCTCGCGATCCTGATGCATGAGGCCGCGCATGGCGGACTGCACGGCAACAAGGCGATCAATGAATGGGTCGGGCAATGGCTGTGCGCAGTGCCGGTCGGGGCCGACCTCGCCAGCTACCGCTCGTATCACTTGCAGCACCACAAGTTCACCCAGCAGCCGGAGGACCCCGACCTCTCGCTGTCGGCACCGTTTCCGATCACCAGAGAAAGCTACACCCGCAAGGCGATCCGCGATCTCACCGGGCAGACCTTTGTCAAACAACGCCTGCCGCTGTTCCTGTCGCTGTTCCGGCGCAAGGACGGTGACGGCAAGATGTCGCACGAGAGCTTCGTCTCCAGCGGAGCCGACAAGATGGCACGATTCCTTGGCGTGAACGCCTTGATGTTCGCGCTGTTCTGGCTGGCGGGCGCCGGCATCTGGTACTGGGCCGTCTGGGTGGTCGGGATGGCGACCTGGCTGCCGCTGGTGACGCGGATCCGCAATATCGCCGAACACGCCTGCACTTCCACCGGAGCAGACCCGTTCAGCCACGCCCGCACCACGCTTGCGGGTCCGCTCGAGCGGTTACTGATCGCGCCCTATTGGGTGAACTATCACGCCGAACATCATCTGTTCATGTATCTGCCGTGCTACCGGCTGCCCGAGGCGCATCGGCTGTTGGCCGAGAAGGGCCTGATCGAGCGGATGGACGTGCGCCCCGGTTATCTCGACGTCATGCGGCTGGCGACATCACGTGCGCGGGCCTGACTCCTGCGCCGCCACCAGCGGCTGCACGCGAAGCGCGCCGCGCAGGCCCGCTGCCGTCCCTAACAGAATCCCGCCGACCGCGACGAATGACGCCAGCGCCAGCGTCGACAGTCCCGTGAGGCCCTGCCCGATCGAGCAGCCGTAGGCCATCGCGCCGCCTGCGCCCATCAGCGCCGCGCCGCCGATCGAGCGCAGCATGTGCCGCGGCGAGTTGAAACCTTCCCAATGGAAGCGACGCGTCGCCAGCGCCGTCACCAGGCTTCCGGCGAACACGCCGGCCACCATCGCGACGCCAAAATTCAGCGTCAGCCCGGTCGACAGCATGACGTACTGCACGCCATCGGCGATCGGCGCGATGAAGGTCAACGACGTCACCGCGGCCGGATTGAAATCGTCAGCGCCGAGAAAGCCGGTCGCGAACCATCCCGCGGTGGCCAGCAGTCCGACCGCGAGCCCCGCGGCGATCTGTCCCCAGGCG
>JBAQER010000026.1:0-5652 GCA_049286845.1 Bradyrhizobium sp. | reverse complement strand
GGTCTACAATCTGAACGATCCCTCGGTGAACTATCCGGCGCTTCTCAGCGTCCCCAGTTCGAATAACGCGGTGCAATCTCCGACCGCGTGGAAGACCAAGGGCGACGATTACAACCGCAATCCCGTCGGCACCGGACCTTATGTCCTGAAGTCGTGGACGGCCGGCGACCGGATGGTTCTCGAGCGCAATCCCGATTACTGGAACAAGGGGCGCGTCTACCTCGATCGCATCACCCTGAAACCGCTGCCGGATGCGCAGTCGCGCTTCGCCAGCCTGCAATCCGGCGAGGCCGATATCATCTGGGACGATGAATTCGACGCCGACAATATTCAGAAGGCGCAGAAAGATCCCAAACTCAAGGTCCACACCTATGTGGGCTCCGGCGCCCAGGTCTACGCCTTCAACACCAAGGTCGCGCCGTTCGACGATGTGCGGGTGCGTCAGGCGCTGGTGATGGCACTGGATCGCAAGAAGATGTCGCAGGCGATCACCAATGGGCTGAGCCGGCCGGCCAGCAACCCCTACGGCGACGGCTCCTGGGTCAAATGCAAGGACGATGGCGCGCTGCCTTTCGATATCGAGAAGGCCAAGGCGCTGATCAAGGACTACGGCAAGCCGGTCGAATTCAAGATGCTCGTCACCGCCACGCCGCGCGGGCGCAATGTCGGTCAGGTCCTGCAGCAGTTCTGGAAGCAGGCCGGCGCCAATATGGAAATCGAGCAGGTCGATCAGGCCACCATCGTGCCGCGCGCCTTCATGCGCCAGTTCCAGATGACGCCGTGGCGGATCATTGATCTTGCCGATCCCGATACCCAGATGTACGCCAATTTCCACACCGGCAGCCCGGTCGCGCTCGCCAACTATTCGAACCCGGAACTCGACAAGCTGTTGGAGCATGCCCGGGTCACCGCCGATCAGGAAAAACGGATCGAGGATTACTGCGCGATCAGCCGGCACATCAACCAGCAGGCGATCTGGTTCTGGACCTTCCAGAACACCTACTACGCGCTCTCGAGCGCGAAGGTGAAAGGCCTGCCGAAGATGTACAGCGGAGTGGTGGACGTATCCGGCGTCTGGCTGGAATAATCTCGGATGCTGGGATTCGTTGCCCGAAGGCTCCTGTATCTGGTGCCGGTTCTGCTTGCGGTATCGCTGCTCACCTTCCTGATCGCGTCGCTGCTGCCGGGCGATCTCGCTTACGTGATCCTCGGCGATCAGGCGACGCCGGAGAAGGTGGCGGCGCTGCGCCATGACATGGGGCTCGATCAGCCGGTCTGGTGGCGCTATTTGTCCTGGCTCGGTCATGTGCTGCAGGGCGATTTCGGCAGATCGTTCCGCACCGGGCAGACCGTGCTGCAGGCGGTGGCGGAACGGCTGCCGGTGTCGCTCGAGCTGATGGTGATGGCCGAGATCATCGGGCTGGCAATCGGCGTTCCGCTTGCCATCGCCTGCGCGGTGCGCAGCGGCAGCGCGTTCGACCGCTTCATGACCGGCAGTGCCTTCGGCATGCTGTCGGTGCCGACATTCCTGTCGGCCATCCTGCTGATCTACCTGTTCGCGGTCGAGCTTCGCTGGCTGCCGGCGACCGGATACGTTCCGTTCGGCGAGGATCCCGCCGCTAATCTGCGCTTCCTGGTGCTGCCGGCGCTGACGCTGGCGCTCGCCGAATGGCCGGGCATCATGCGGGTGCTGCGTTCCGACATGATCGCGACGCTGCAGGAGGACTATATCGCGATGGCGCGCGCCAAGGGCCTGAAGTCGTCGCGCATCCTCTTCGTGCATGCGCTGAAGCCCTCGTCGCTCACGCTGGTGACGATCACCGGCATCAACATCGGTCGGTTGATCGGCGGCGCGCTGATCGTCGAGACGATTTTCGCCCTGCCGGGGATCGGCCGGCTGCTGGTCGGCGCGATCTTCACCCGTGACCTGATCATCCTGCAGGGGGTGGTGCTGCTGGTCGCCGGAGGTTTCGTGCTGGTGAACTTCATCGTCGATATGCTCTACGCCGTCCTCGATCCCAGGATTCGTCATGGCCACGCTTGAACTCAGCATCGACGAGGAAGTCGCCGTCGGTCCGGTCAGGCGGACGCGCCGGCTCGGGATGCTGTTCTGGATGGCGGTCGGCTGGCTGGTGCTGGTGTTTGCCGTCGCCGTATTGGCGAATCTGTTGCCGCTGCCCAGTCCGACCGACATGGACATGCTGGAACGGCGGGTGCCGCCGTCGACCGCGCACTGGCTCGGCACCGACGGCCTAGGCCGCGACGAACTCGCCCGGCTGATATATGGCGCGCAGATTTCGCTCATCGTCGGCATTTGCGCACCGATCATCGGGCTCGTCATCGGCGGTGCGCTCGGCATGCTGGCGGGTTATTTCCGCGGCCGGTTCGAATCGCTGGTGGTCGGTAGCATGGATGTGCTGCTGGCGTTTCCGCCGTTGATCCTGGCCCTCGCCGTGACCGCCTATCTCGGACAATCAATCCTGAACCTCACCTGTATTCTGGGCGTGCTCGGTATTCCCGCCTTCATGCGGGTGGCGCGCGCCACCACGCTCACCCTGGCGCGGCGCGAATTCGTGATCGCGGCGCAGGCGCTCGGCGCGACGCATGCGCGCATCCTGCTGCGCGAGCTGTTGCCGAATGTCATGCTGCCGCTGCTGGCGTTCTTTCTGCTCGGCGTCGCCGTCACCATCGTGGTCGAAGGGGCGCTGTCGTTTCTCGGGCTGGGCGTGCCGCCGCCGATATCGAGCTGGGGCAGCATGATCGGGGAAGGCCGCGAAAGCCTGGAAATCGCGCCGCGGCTCGCCTTCCTTCCAGCGGTCGCGATGTTCCTGACCGTGCTTGCCTTCAACCTGATCGGCGACACGCTGCGCGCCCTGACCGATCCGCGGCAGGGCGCGCTGTGACGGAACCCGTGTTGCTTTCGGTCGAGGGGGTTGCGGTCGATCTGCCGACGCCGCGCGGCAATCTTCGCGCGGTGGATCAGGTCGACCTCGTGGTCGGCGCCGGGCGGACGCTCGGCATCGTCGGCGAATCCGGCTGCGGCAAGACCATGCTGTCGCGCGCCATCCTGCAATTGCTGCCGAAGAAGGCAAAGCTTTCCGGCCGCGTGATGTTCGATGGGCAGAACCTCGTGGGCATGGATCCCGAACGCCTGCGCAAGCTGCGCGGACGGTCGCTCGCGGTGGTTTTCCAGGACCCGATGACCTCGCTCAATCCGGTGCTGACGATCGGCACCCAGTTGATCGAGACGTTGCAGGAGCATCTCGAACTCGACGGCCAGGCCGCGAAAATGCGCAGCGTCGAGTTGCTGGCAGCGGTCGGCATCCCCGCGCCGGAACAGCGACTGATGCAATACCCGCATCAGCTCTCCGGCGGTATGCGGCAGCGGGTGGCGATTGCGATCGCGCTGTCCTGCGAACCGAAACTGTTGATCGCCGACGAGCCGACCACTGCGCTCGACGTCACCATCCAGGCGCAGATCCTCGATCTGCTGGCGCGCGAGCAGCGCCGCCGCCATATGGCGATGATCATCATCACCCATGATCTCGGCGTGGTTGCCGGCCGTACCGACGAGGTCGCGGTGATGTATGCCGGCCGCATCGTCGAGCGGGCGCCGACGCCCGACCTGTTCAAGAAGATGCACATGCCCTACACCGAGGCGCTGCTCGCCGCGATCCCGAAGATCGATGCCGCGCCGCATACGCCGCTGCCGGCGATTTCCGGACGTCCGCCGGACCCGACCCGGCCGATCAAGGGCTGTTCGTTCTCGCCGCGCTGCCGCTATGCCACCGGGCTCTGTCATCAGGAGAAGCCCCGGCTCACGGTTGCGGAAACCCCCGACCACCAATTCGCCTGCTTCCACCCGATTCTGGCGCCGGCAGGAGCTGGCGTGTGATGCAGGAAAGCAAGGATTCTCCTTCGCGCGATCCGCTGCTCAAGGTCGAGCATCTGGTCGTCGAATATGCGGTTGGCGGCCACATCGTCCACGCGGTGTCGGACGTCAGTCTCGAAGTCGCGCGCGGCGAGACGCTTGGCCTGGTCGGAGAATCCGGCTGCGGCAAGTCGACGCTCGGCCGCGCAGTGCTGCAGTTGCGCAGGGCTCAATCCGGCCGCGTCCTGTTCGACGGCCATGATCTCACCGCGATGCATGGCGATGCCTTGCGCAAGATGCGCCAGCGCGTGCAGCTGATCTTCCAGGATCCGATCGCCTCGCTGAATCCGAGGCGGCGGATCGGCGATATCGTCGCCGAGCCGCTGGTGATCGCGGGCGTCAAGGATCCGGAGAAGCGCCACCAGATGGTGTGCGACGTGCTCGGCGCGGTCGGCCTCGATCCCAATCTGGTGATGGGAAGGCTGCCGCACGAATTTTCCGGCGGACAATGCCAGCGCATCTGCATCGCCCGCGCGCTGGTGCTCAATCCCGAATTCATCATCTGCGACGAGCCGGTGTCGGCGCTCGACGTGTCGATCCGCGCCCAGATCCTGAATCTGCTGGAAGACATGAAGGCGCGGTTCGGGCTGACGCTGCTGTTCATCGCCCACGATCTCGCGGTGGTGAAGGCGGTCAGCGACCGGGTGGCGGTGATGTATCTCGGCCGGCTCTGCGAGGTCGGCCCGTCCGAGCAATTGTTCGCCCAGCCCGCGCATCCCTATACCGCGCTGCTGCTCGAAGCGATCCCGGTGCCGGATCCCGACGTCCGCCCGGCCGAAAGCGTGGCGGTCGGCGAGCCGCCGTCGCCGATTGCGCCGCCTTCCGGCTGCCGTTTCCGCACCCGCTGCCCGCGCGCCGACCAGCGCTGCAGCGACGAAGTCCCGGAACTTCGCGAGGTGGCCCCACGCCAGTTCGCCGCCTGCCATCATCCATTGATCGGGGCGGACTAAGCGTCTAACAACGGCCGAAGCACTTTGTTTTGACGCGTTTTCCCGGCGCGAACCGGTACCCACTTCGCTCGAAAACGCTATGCTATCCGGCCAAAAGCAAGAACCATCGGGAGAGACGCGATGAAGAGTTTCCAGGTTGCCGATTTCAACGCCCCCTTGAAGGAAGTGGACCAGCCGACGCCGCAACCATCCGGCACGCAGGTCCTGATCAAGGTGAAGGCGGCCGGCGTCTGCCACAGCGACCTGCACATCTGGGAAGGCGGCTACGATCTCGGCCACGGCCGCAAGCCGCTGTCGCTCAAGGATCGCGGCGTGTCGCTGCCGCGCACGATGGGACATGAGACCGTCGGCGAGGTGGTGGCGTTCGGGCCGGATGCCAAGGCCGACACCGCCGGCCTCAAGGTCGGCGATATCGCGCTGGTCTATCCCTGGCTCGGCTGCGGCAAGTGCGAAACCTGTCTCGCCGGTGACGAGAATATGTGCCTGAAGCCGAATTCGCTCGGCGTCTACTGCGACGGCGGCTATGCCGACTACATGACGGTGCCGCATCCGAAATATCTGCTCAACCTGAAGGGGCTCGATCCCGTCACTGCCGCGCCTTACGCCTGCTCGGGCGTTACCACCTACAGCGCGCTGAAGAAGGTGGAGAAGGATTTCAACACGCCGATCGTCATCATCGGCGCCGGCGGTCTCGGCCTGATGGCGCTGTCGCTCTTGAAGGCGATGGGCGGCAAGGGCGCCATCGTCGTCGATATCGATGCGCGCAAGCGC
>JBAQER010000025.1:0-2070 GCA_049286845.1 Bradyrhizobium sp. | reverse complement strand
AGCGCGACGCGATCCACGTCGAAGCGGCCGACGGCCGGCGCGACGCGGGGCACGGCGGCCTCGCAGCGGACCTGCGCATCCTGCTGTCGGCCCCGGTGCTGATGTGCTTCGGCTATTTCATCCTGGTATCGGTGCAGTTCATCGCGATGCAGAACTTCGGCATCGCATCCACCATGGCGCTCTACGGCATCAGCGCCTCGCTCGCCTCGGCGACGCTCACCTCCTACCTGCTCGGCGGGGCGGTGGGCATCCTCTCGGGCGGCTTCGTCGCCACGCGCACCTCGCGCCACGACCTGGTCGCGGTGGGCGGCATGGCGGTCAACGCCGCCTTCATGTTCGTGATCGCCGCGGCCTGGCTGCCGGCGGCGCTGCTGCCGGCGCTGTGCGCGGCGTCGGGGTTCGCCAGCGGCCTGACCAATCCCTCGCGCGACCTGATCGTGCGCGCCACCACGCCGCCGGGATCCACCGGCAAGGTCTACGGCTTCGTGTATTCGGGCCTCGACGTCGGCTCGATGGTGACGCCGGTCTACTTCGGCTGGCTGCTCGACGGCGGGCGACCGTCGGTGGTGTTCTACACCGTGGTGGTGACCGCGATCCTGACGATCGCCACCGTGCTCAACCTTCCCGGAGGCAGGCAGCCCGCGAGATCGTCGGCCTAGAAGCGCCTCGTCCCTGCGAAGGAGGGGACCCAAGCCGCGGCACGGCTATTGACGCCTGACAAAAAGATTGTTTTCCCAGAATCCTGATCGCAGGACCTTTCCATCGGCCGCGTATTCGATGCCTTGGCCATTTCTCTTGCCGTTCCAGACCTCGCCGACGTACCTGCTGCCATCGGGAAACGTAAGAGTCCCATAACCGTTGAACTGACCCGCCCGGAAGTCACCTTCGTAGACCGCGCCATCGGGGAACGTCAACCTTCCTGCGCCCGCGTATTTGCCGTTCCTGAAGTCGCCGACGTACTTCTCGCCGTTCGGCAACGTCAATTCGCCCCGGCCGTTGCGCATTCCGTTCCTGTAGTCGCCCACATACTTTTCCCCGCTTGGGAAAATCATCGTGCCGTGACCGCTTCGCCTGCCGTCCCTGAATTCCCCAACGTAGGTCGCACCGTCGGGCAACGTATAGGTGCCGATGCAGGCGGTCCATGCCGGTCTCGGAGCTGTCTCAGGACAGGCAGAAAGTCGACTCTGCGCTTCTACCGGGGAGGGTAGAGCGAATAGTGCAAGCAACAGTGACGCGAGGAAAACACGCATCGCGGCTCCTCACTCCTCAGAACGTCAATTCGGAAGGATGGTCGTACTTGAGCCCGTCTTTTCTACGTGTGCTTCAGGACCGCGCGGATTGTGTCAACGACGACCTTTTTGCTATACGGCTTCGTGATATAGCCATCGGCGCCAAGTTCGAGCCCGCGGCGCACGTTTTGCTTTCCGGTGATGACAGTCAACATGACAACCGGGAGAAGCGCGAGTCTGGGATGGCGACGCATAGCCGCCAGGATCTCAAAGCCGTCGCCGTCCGGAAGCATGATATCCAGGAGCAGCACGTCCGGCAGTCGCCCGGCATAGAACTCTTGGCGTAACGCGTTCTGGGTCGCAGCCAGACGAACACTGTATCCGCCCATGCTTACCCGCATGTCGGCCAAGGCTGCCTGGTCAGGGTCGTCCTCCACGACCAATACCGATATCTCGCCGGGGGTCTTCTGGAGTGGTTCGCGGTTCTTGATTCGCTCCAAGGACAGGAAAGCGCCCTTGTCGCCGAGCGTCGAGGCTGCCATGGTTGTCTGCCGCTCGATCTGCCTGCGGTCTTCCTGAGCTAGAGGCGTTGGCGTGGACCGAGGCACCTTGAATAGATCCGTAAAATCGAGATTCTGCGTAATTTCCGCTAGTGTCGAACTCAGGTAGCCGAGCTCTTCCATTTCGGCAAGCCAATCCGCAAGAAGCGCGTCTGGAAATTGGCGCAGACTGCCACGGACGACGTCAGAGTGCGTATCTTGGTCGATCAAGGCGAGAATTCGTTGGTGCTCCAGCGGACATGTTTTGTCCGGGCTGGTGAGCATTTTCAGCCCCGCAGGAC
>JBAQER010000024.1:0-5478 GCA_049286845.1 Bradyrhizobium sp. | reverse complement strand
AGGGGTCGGGGGGTGGGGGGTCTATCGGCAGGAACCGCTGCTTCGGTGAATGCCGCGCTACCCCCCACCCCCAACCTCGAGAGCGAGCTTCGCTCGCCTCGGACCCCGCCGCTTCGCGGGGGGAGGGGAGAAGAAGGATTCAGCGAATCCCCGCAGCGCGAATTCGCGCCCGCCAATTACGGCACCTCGGCCACGATCCCCACGCTCGATCCGGAACTGGCAAGACAACTCGGCTTCACCACCGAGGAGGAAGACCTGGCCGCGATGGCGCGGCCGCCGCGCAACAAGATGGAGGCGCTCGGCGTCGCCGCCACCGCGGATGCGCTGGAAGCGCTGATCCGCGAGGGCCGGCCCGAATTCAAGGGCGAGGACGGCCAGGTGAAGGTCTGGACTCCGCATCGCCCGCCGCGCCCGGAAAAGTCGGAAGGCGGCCAGCCGTTCGTGATCAAATCGGAATACGAGCCGAAGGGCGACCAGCCGACCGCGATCAGGGAACTGGTCGAGGGCATCCAGCGCAATGACCGCACGCAAGTCTTGCTCGGCGTCACCGGCTCCGGCAAGACCTACACCATGGCCAAGGTGATCGAGGCCACGCAGCGCCCCGCCATCATCCTGGCGCCGAACAAGACTCTGGCCGCGCAGCTCTATGGCGAGTTCAAGAGCTTCTTCCCCGACAACGCGGTCGAGTATTTCGTTTCCTACTACGACTACTACCAGCCCGAGGCCTATGTGCCGCGGACCGACACCTATATCGAGAAGGACTCCTCCATCAACGAGCAGATCGACCGCATGCGCCACTCGGCGACGCGGGCGCTCTTGGAGCGCGACGACGTCATCATCGTCGCCTCGGTGTCGTGCATCTACGGTATCGGCTCGGTCGAGACCTACACCGCGATGACGTTCGCGCTGAAGAAGGGCGAGCGCATCGACCAGCGGCAGTTGATCGCCGACCTCGTCGCGCTGCAATACAAGCGCACCCAGGCCGATTTCACCCGCGGCACCTTCCGGGTGCGCGGCGACGTCATCGACATCTTTCCGGCGCATTATGAAGACCGCGCCTGGCGTGTGAACCTGTTCGGCGACACCGTCGAGAATATCGAGGAGTTCGACCCGCTCACCGGCCACCGCCAGGACGACCTCGAATTCATCAAGATCTACGCCAATTCGCATTATGTGACGCCGCGGCCGACCTTGGTGCAGGCGATCAAGTCGATCAAATCGGAATTGAAATGGCGGCTGGATCAGCTGCACGACCAGGGCCGGCTGCTGGAAGCGCAGCGGCTGGAGCAGCGCACCACCTTCGATCTCGAGATGATGGAAGCCACCGGAAGCTGCGCCGGCATCGAAAACTATTCGCGCTACCTCACCGGACGCCGCCCCGGCGAGCCACCGCCGACGCTGTTCGAATATGTGCCTGACAACGCGCTGGTGTTCGCCGACGAAAGCCACGTCACGGTGCCGCAGATCGGCGGCATGTTCAAAGGCGACTTCCGCCGCAAGGCGACCTTGGCCGAATACGGCTTCCGGCTGCCCTCCTGCATGGACAACCGGCCGCTGCGCTTCGAGGAATGGGACATGATGCGCCCGCAATCGGTCGCGGTGTCGGCGACGCCGGGCGGCTGGGAGCTCAATGAGTCCGGCGGCGTGTTCGTCGAGCAGGTGATCCGCCCCACCGGGCTTATTGATCCTCCCGTCAATATCCGCCCTGCCCGCACGCAAGTCGACGATCTCGTCGGCGAGGTCCGCGCCACCGCGAATGCCGGCTATCGCTCGCTCGTCACCGTGCTGACCAAGCGGATGGCGGAAGACCTCACCGAATATCTGCACGAGCAGGGCATCCGCGTGCGCTACATGCACTCGGACATCGACACCATCGAGCGCATCGAGATCATCCGCGACCTCAGGCTCGGCGCGTTCGACGCGCTGGTCGGCATCAACCTGCTGCGCGAAGGCCTCGACATTCCCGAATGCGCGCTGGTCGCGATCCTCGACGCCGACAAGGAAGGATTCCTGCGCAGCGAGACCTCGCTGATCCAGACCATCGGCCGCGCCGCGCGCAACGTCGACGGCAAGGTGATCCTCTATGCCGACCAGATCACCGGCTCGATGCAGCGCGCCATCGCCGAGACCGACCGCCGCCGCGAGAAGCAGGTCGAATACAACACCGCCAACAACATCACGCCGGAGAGCATCAAGAAGTCCATCGGCGACATCATGAACAGCGTCTACGAGCGCGACCATGTGCTGGTGGAGATCGGCGACGGCGGCATGGCCGACGACGTCATCTCGATCGGGCATAATTTCGAGACCGTGCTGGCCGACCTCGAAACCCGGATGCGCGAAGCCGCCGCCGACCTCAATTTCGAGGAAGCCGCAAGGCTGCGCGACGAAGTCAAACGCCTGCGCGCCACCGAACTCGCCGTGGTCGACGAGCCCACCGCCAAGCAGCGCACCGTGCAGAACAAGGCCGGCGCCTATGCCGGTGCCAAGAAATACGGCGAGTCCGCGAACTTGCCGGCGGGTTCGCTGAAGAAGCGGGGCGGCGGAATGCGCGGTGGCAGTGCCTCTTCCCCCTCGCCCCGTTCTTCACGGGGAGAGGGTCGGGGTGAGGGGCAATCCACGGGTGGTGCTAGCGGCGCCTCCCGCGTCCACAAACCCCATCTCGACGAAATGCACGGCCCCGAATCCCTGCCCTACCGTCCCGATGGCTCGCGCCCGAGAAAACCCTCGCTCGACGACACCGGCACGGGCAGCGGCAGCAAAATCTTCCAGCCCACCGACTCGCGCCAATCCGGCCCCGAATTCGGCCCCTCCCCCCGCTCCAGCGGCGGTGCGCCGGGACATCGCGGCGGGTGGAAGAAGCGGTAGAGGCCATTGTCCGATATCGGCATTCTGAACGACCCTGTCAGCCAGATGTTCATCGCGCTGGTCTTTGGGGGCCCGGGCCTCCTGCTCGGAATTCCGGGCGCGCTGCTGTGGAAGAAGCATCGTATCGCCGGCGCCTTCCTCGGCGCCGTCGGCGGCTTCATCATATGTCTGGTGGGATGGATGATTTCCAAAGACATCCTTTGATGCCTTTGGTTCGCGGGAAACCCATCGGAGTAAGCCGCAAAACCATTGCGCAGGGAAGGCCGGAGTGTCTCCGCTGAACCTGTATGCTCGTGCGCGTTTTCTCGTGCATTCATTGCACACGAGACCGCGGGTGCAGCGCGCACCCGGTCTTCCCTGCGCCCTCTTGTTCTTCTTGAGGGCGGCCATCGACGCAAAGCTCGGGCACATCGCGCCGCGACAATGCTGACGCACGCCCTCTCGTTGTTTGACAGTTGAATCTGAAATTCACCCGCACGTCGTCCCGGCGGCGCGCTGCCATGCCACTCCACGGCTTGTCTTGCGCGGACGCATCCCGCCGCTTGCATACAATCCCCGCCGGATTTGCTATTGTTCGGCCGCGCCACAACCTTTCAACCCGGCGCAGGGAGAAACGTCATGGCCAAGGGTCAGATGCGCAGCAACAAGGAAAAGAAGAAACCGAAGGCCGACAAGAACCTCAAGAAGGGCGGTGCGACGCCCTCGCCGTTCTCGTCCGGCAAGACGCCGGCCGGCCAGAGCCCCAACAGCAAGAAGTGACCGGTTTCATCGTCATGCCCGGGACAAGGGCCGGGCATGACGATCCCAACGCGGAAGATTTCCGGACATCGATCGCGATGTGAGCGACCCGGGCAGCGATGCCCGCGCCGGCGAAAATGCTCCGCAGGGCATTATTCCAGATTACATCTCATGGTTGCATGAACTATTTCCGATCTGTCCGCGTCAAATGGTACGGAACTTTTTGCCGATTGATCGCAGCGCGATTCCGTCGACAATGGAATCGACAATGCGATTCAGGCGAAGCACCGGCGGAGAAGAATGGTCGAGCATCTCAACCGGCGGCGCGTGCTGAACCTGCTCGACGGCTATTACTCCGGCGACATCGAGGGCTCGCTGGCACGCCTGAGCGACGACATCGATTACATCGCGGCCGCGCCGATCGATATCCTGCCGCATCTCGGCCACCGCCGCGGCAAGGCCGAAATCAGGAAGATGTGGCAGACCGTCCACGCCCGCTATTCCAGCATGCGCTACGAACTGCCTTTCATCGTCGCCGAAGGCGACAAGGTCGCGGTGCTGATCCGCGCATTCTTCCGCAAGAGCGGCGGCGACCGGGTCGTGCAGTTCGACATCGCGGTCTTCTTCACCTTTCGCGACGGCCTGATCACGCAGATCCGCGAAGTGATCGATTCCTTCGACCTGGTTCAACAGGTGCTGGAACGCGACGTCGCCGCCGTGCTGGCTGAAACCGCGCCCAGGAAAACCTGAACGCACCCGTCATTCCGGGGCGCGCGAAGCGCGAGCCCGGAATCTCGAGATTCCGGGTCTGGTCCTTCGGACCATCCCGGAATGACGTCGAGAGGCAACTCGCGTTGAACCTCGCGGCGCCCTGCCGCGACCAAACACGAGGTTTTGCGGCCACCGACACAAAGAAACCACATCCATGAAAATTGCGTTGCTCGTCCTGCTCGGTCTGCTGTTGGGAGCTTTGGGCGGCGCAGCGCTCGGGATCGGCGCCGGACTCGCCTGGGTCGAAATCTTCAAGACCACCAGTTTTGAAGGCTATAGCGGCATGCTGGTGTTCTTCACCTTCATGCCGCTGGGTGCGGCGATCGGCGGGATCGGCGGCGCCTTGCTGTTCGGGGTGATCGCGATTCGCGACGCCGAAATCGCCATCGAGCGGGAGCCTGCGCGGCGGCGCGAAAGGTAAATGGGCGGAATCCGCCGCATTTGTGCAATGCAAAAATATCCGTTGAGCTTTGGCCAAAATCTGGTATTTTTAATACCAACACTGAAGTGCAGCATCCAGGCCAAGCGTCGCGAATGACGCTCGTTGTGGCCGTTTGCTGATTTTGTCGATTCAAATCAGGACGATACAGAAAATGACAGAGCACAGCCTCTGGCGTTTTTCGCGTGCGTTGCATCGCGCGATCAATGAACGCCGGTACGAAGACCTCGAGGCCTTGATCGACGAGGATGTCGACTGGGCGATCTATGGCCCGATCGACATGTTTCCCTTTCTCGGCGCGCGCCGCGGCAGGGAAGCCGTGATCGAGGTCATCAGGCAGATCGCGGAAAACGTCCGGGTCCACCGCTTCGATCGCGAGACGATCATGCTCGGGGAAGAATCGGCGTCCTCGATGCTGCGCTATTCGCTGACGATGCTGGATTCGCTCAAACCGATCAGCCTGCGGATCGCGCATTTCGCGCAATTCAGGGCCGGCCGGCTGTTCAACCTCCGGGTTCTCGTCGACACCTTCGATCTGGTGGAGCAGGCGCTCGGCCGTCCGATCCATCTGCCGAAGATGGCATCGTTCGCCTGAGTTTATCGAACGAAACTGAAACGTTGAAGTTCGTCATGCCCGGCCTTGTGCCGGGCATCCACGTCTT
>JBAQER010000023.1:0-4751 GCA_049286845.1 Bradyrhizobium sp. | reverse complement strand
AGGTGCAAGCTGACAGGCGACACGCACGAACAAAGGCCGCTGAAATGAAAACAGTTCTGTTCTGCGGCGGTCTCGGTACGCGCATTCGAGACGTCTCCGAAAGCATCCCGAAGCCAATGATTCCGATCGGGGACAAGCCGATCCTCTGGCACCTGATGCACTACTACAGCCAGTTCGGCCACAACGACTTCGTCCTGTGCCTTGGCTACAAGGCAAACGTCATCAAAGAATACTTCCTGAACTACAAGCCGCAGACCTACGCCGACTGTGTCGTCAAGGGCTTTGGCAACCAGGTCGAGATTCTGGGCGATCCGCAGCAGGACTGGCGCATTGCAATGATCGACACCGGCATCTGGCGCAATATCGGCGAGCGGCTGTGGGCCGTACGCCAACACGTCGCGGGCGAGGACATGTTCCTCGCCAACTACAGCGACGGCCTTTCCAACGTCAATCTGGCTGAAATGATCAAGGCCTTCCGCGCGAGCGGGAAGATCGCGTGCTTTACCGCAGTGCGGCCGTCGTTCAGCCTGCATCTGGTCGACATGCGCCCTGGCGGCAAGGTCGAGCGCATCCGCGCCAGCCAGGAGGCCAATCTCTGGATCAACGGCGGCTTCTTCGTCTTCCGCAAGGAAATATTCGACTACATGCGCGAGGGCGATGAACTCGTCGAGGCACCGTTCAGACGCCTGATTGAAGCCGACCAGCTCATGGCCTTCCAGCACGAAGGCTTCTGGCGTCCGATGGATACGCTGAAGGACAAGCAGATACTTGAGGACCTCGTCGAGAAGGGGACGATGCCTTGGCTCCTCAATCCGGCCTCCCGGGCCGGCTCGGTCGAGGCCGAAAGGAAGATTGGATGAAGCTCGTTGAGCTTGCAGGTTCCGGTGAGCGCCTGTCCGTTCTCTGCATAGGCGCTCATTCGGACGACATCGAAATCGGCGCCGGCGCAACGATCCTGGGCTGGATCGGGCGCGGCGTGCGTTTGGACGTGCACTGGGCGGTGTTGAGCGCCTGCGGCCCACGTGCCGACGAGGCGCGTGCATCCGCCGAAGCATTTCTTGCAGACGCCGCGCGGTCGGTCATCGAGCTGGCGGAGTTCAAGGACGGCTTCTTCCCGTACCAGGGAGCCGACATCAAGACCTGGTTCGAGGCGTTGAAACGGCGCACATCGCCCGACGTGATCCTTTGCCACTCACGTAACGACGCGCACCAGGATCATCGCGAGGTATCGATGTTGACGTGGAACACGTTTCGCGACCACGCGATCCTCGAATACGAGATCCCGAAATGGGACGGCGATCTGAGCCAGCCAAACGTCTTCATCCCGGCCAGCAAGACACTAATGGAGCGTAAGGCGAAGCTGCTTTTCGACCATTTCGGCACGCAGCGCTCAAAGGACTGGTTCGACGCGCAAACCTTCATGGGTCTGGCGCGGCTGCGCGGCGCGGAATGCCGGGCGCCGGACGGCTTCGCGGAAGCCTTCCACGCAAGGAAGATGGTAGTGCACTGAACGGGGTGAACGGTCATGCGTGTAATGGTGACAGGACATCTAGGCTACATCGGAACCGTGATGGTCCCGATGCTGCTGCGGTCGGGCCACGAAGTGATCGGGCTCGACAGCAACCTCTATGAGCGCTGCACATTCGGGGCTGGGGGCAGCATCGCACCAGTGCCGCATATCCGCAAAGACGTCCGCGACGTCGCGCGCGAAGATCTCGAAGGGCTCGACGCCATCATTCATCTGGCGGCCCTGTCGAACGACCCGCTCGGAAACTTCCGCCCCACCCTCACCTACGAGATCAATCACCGCGGCAGCGTGCGCCTCGCCGTGCTTGCCAAGGAGGCGGGCGTCAAGCGGTTCCTGCTGGCTTCCTCATGCAGCAATTACGGGCGGGCCGGCGAGGCTATGCTCGATGAAACCGGGGCGCTGAACCCGGTTACAGCGTACGGTGAATCCAAAGTTTGGTCGGAACGCGACATTTCCGCCCTCGCCGGCGACGGCTTCTGCCCGACCTACATGCGCCCGGCGACCGCCTACGGCGTCTCGCCACGCATCCGTTTCGATATCGTGCTCAACAATTTGGTGGCATGGGCGGTCACCACCGGTCTTATCTATCTGAAGTCGGACGGGTCGCCCTGGAGGCCGATCGTCCACATTGAAGACATCTCGCGTGCCTTCGTCGCGGCGCTCCAGGCACCAGAGGACATCGTTTTCAACCAGGCATTCAACGTCGGCCAGACTGCGCATAATTACCGCATCCGTGATATCGCCGCGATCGTTGCCGATGTGGTTCCGCGCTGCCGACTCGAGATCGCTCCTGATGCGAGCCCCGACACGCGCTCCTATCGCGTCAACTTCGACAAGATCGCACGCGTGCTGCCCGCGTCCAGGCCGCAATGGGATGCGCGGCGCGGTGCCGAGCAACTCTACAACGCTTTCCGCCAGTCGAAGCTGACCCTTGAGGAGTTCGAGGGACCGCGTTACCAGCGCATTGGCCACATCCAGAAGCTGATCGCCGACGGTATCCTCGCCGGCGACCTCAGACATCGCCGGGCCGCCGAGCCGGCAGCGGCCCGGACGCTTTCTGCCGTCAAGGGGTAGACCGGAGGCGAACGATGATTTTCACCGAAACGAAGCTTGGATCCGCCTTCATCATCGATCTCGACCGCAAGACCGACGAACGAGGTTTCTTCGCGCGTGCCTTCTGTCAGAACGAGTTCCGCGACCATGGACTGAGACCCGTGATCGCGCAGGCGAACATCGCCTCGAACGCAAAGAAAGGCACGCTACGCGGCATGCATTTCCAGTATCCACCGGCCGCCGAGAGCAAGCTGGTGAGATGCACGCGCGGCGCTATCCTCGACATCATTGTCGATCTACGGCCCGAGAGCCCGACCTACCTCGAGCACGTCTCCGTCGAACTCAACGCGGACAATATGAGCGCGCTTTACGTGCCGGAGCGTTTCGCGCACGGCTATCAGGTGCTGTGCGACAACACGGACACAAGTTACCAAGTGGGTGAGTTCTACACACCGAACGCCGAAAGCGGCCTCCTTCACGACGATCCACGGTTGGGGCTCAAATGGCCGCTACCGGTCTCGGTGATCTCATCGAAGGATCAGGCGTTCCGCCCGTTGTATGAGATCGAAGACGAAGTGAGGCGCCGGATGTCGCTCGCAAGGGCGGCTGCATGACGATTCTTGCAGATGAAGCGCCTGGCGGGTGGGTTGAGCGCGGTGGAGAAAGGACATGTGGATCGTCGATACGGCGTTGAAGGCTCGCGCAGATCAGAACAGGCCCATCCGCGTCGGCATCGTCGGCGCCGGATTCATGTGCCAGGGCCTGACCAATCAGATCGTCAACAGCACACCCGGAATGCGGGTCGTCGCGATATCCAACCGGCGTCCCGAGAGGGCCGTCGCGGTGTTCAAATATGCGGGCGGCGAGGATATTGTCGTCACCGAATCGCAGTCCAAATTCGACAATGCCGCCGCATGCGCGCGGCCGATCGCAACCGGGGACCCGATGCTCCTCGCACGCTCCCCGCATATCGACGTGCTCGTCGATGTTACCGGTTCGGTCGAATACGGCGCCCAGGTCGTGCTTGAGGCCTTCAGGTACCGGAAGGACGTCGTGCTGATGAACGCCGAGCTCGATGCTACGATCGGCCCCATCCTTCAGACCTATGCCAACCAGCATGGCGTGATCCTCACCGGATGTGAGGGCGACGAGCCTGGCGTGCAGATGAACCTCTATCGGTGGGTCAAGGGCCTTGGCCTCACGCCGCGCCTGATGGGGAACGTGAAGGGCCTTCAGGATCCTTATCGTAACCCGACCACGCAACAGGGCTTTGCCGAGCGTTGGGGACAGAATGCCGCGATGGTGACCAGCTTCGCCGATGGCTCCAAGATCAGCTTCGAGCAGAGCATCGTCGCCAACGCGACGGGATTCAAGGTGCGCTCGCGCGGCATGTCGCGCGGCCTGCAATACACGGGCGACGTGCTCAAGATCGGCGAGTTATACGACGTCGAAGAACTCCGCAAGCTTGGCGGCGCGATCGACTACGTGGTCGGGACGCCGCTGACCAAGGTCTATTGCCTAGCCGAGCATCCCGATCCCAAGCAGCAGCACTATCTAAGCCTGTACAAGATGGGGCCAGGGCCGCTCTATTCGTTCTTCGTCCCCTATCATTTGGTGCATTTTGAAGTGCCGAACGCGATTGCGCGCGCTGTATTGTTCCGCGATCCCACCACCAGGCCGCTCGGCGGTCCCGTGGTCGAAGTCTGCGCCGTCGCCAAGCGCGATCTCAAGGCCGGCGAGGTGCTCGACGACTACGGCATGTACATGACATATGGAGAGGCCGTGAATGCCGATGAGATGAGCGCCGGCCGCTACTTGCCGGAGGGCCTGGTGCACGGTTGCCGGCTGAAGCGCGGCATCACCAAGGACGCCGTGATCACCTATGACGACGTTGTGCTGCCGGCCGGACGCCTGGCGGATCGGCTGCGGGCGGAGCAGTACCGCAAATTCCGCGGCGAGAAGTGGCTCAAGGACCTATTGACTGCGCCACAGCTTGCCGAACAGGCGCGACAAGCCGCAGTCTCCGCAGATATCTGACGGAAGCATTGGCGCTGCTTTCGTTGTCGGAGATGAGCGGCAGCGGCTTGAGTAGACGTGGTGCAGGATGTCGAGCGGGGCACTCCCGGACCCGACTCTAGCCGGATGTGGCTGCATCCGAAGCTCTGCGTTC
>JBAQER010000022.1:0-7524 GCA_049286845.1 Bradyrhizobium sp. | reverse complement strand
AAAAAGAAGAATTGAACTAACTCTAAAATACTAGAAGAAAAACATTTCGTCAAGAATGGCTTTACAAAAATTCATGTCAAATGGTAGATTCTCAAAATGAAGTATGGCGAGAAAGCGATAAAAAGTGTGCGGCTTGAGATATGGGAGAACCCGCATCCTGAGAGGGATTATGAGATAAATATCAATTTCCCCGAATTCACCTGCCTTTGTCCGAGATCAGGCTACCCTGATTATGCGAACATTATAATACAATACGTCCCTGATCAAAAAATCGTGGAATTGAAGTCGTTGAAGCTCTATCTGAACTCTTACCGGAACCTTTACATTTCCCATGAAGAAAGTACGAACAAAATTTTTGACGAGCTGAAGAAGAAGCTCAAGCCCCGATCTCTTGAGGTGGTAGGCGATTTTAGCCCCAGAGGGAACGTTAAGACAGTCATAAGGGTCTCGACCGGGAAAGCGTCTGATATAAAATTATCCTAAGTCCTGACTGCTGACCTCGCCCTTTCGATGAAAAGCCTCATTTTCTGATGATCTTTTTTACCTTTTGCAAGTTCAACCCCGCTGCTGACATCGACTGCATACGGCCTGACCTTCCTGATCGCCTCTGAGATATTCTCCGGTGTGAGTCCTCCGGCGAGGATGATTCTGCCGAAGTTTTTTGCCTCGATAGCTATGTCCCAGTTGAAAACCTGCCCTGTCCCGCCGGGCATATGCGGTGCAAATGTATCCAGCAGAAAGGCTGATACGAGATCTCGGTAGCCTTTAAGCGGTTCAAGGCTTTCCAGGGATTTTACCCTTATGCCTTTAATTACTCTCCGCTGCAGGCGGCACGATTCAGGGGGTTCGTCTCCATGCAGTTGTATGGCATCGATGCCGGTCATATTGACTATCTTTTGAATTTCATCCTGGGGGCTGTCGACAAATACACCAACGGTTGTAGTAAAGGCAGGCAATTTGGCTATGATCGATGCTGCATTTTGGGGTGATATCGCGCGCGGGCTTTCCCTGAAAAATACGAACCCGAGGGCATCTGAGCCGAAATCCACAGCTGCCATTGCATCGTCAAGATTTGTTATGCCGCATATTTTAATTTTTGTCATGAGGTAAGGCCCGGCAGCATAACGCTGCCGGGCAAATCAATTTTATATTACGGGAAGGTTTTTCAGGGCTTCCCTGATCTTCTCTTCCGGATAAGCATAGTCCTCGAATTTCCCTGCCATGTAGTCTGCGTAAGCGGTCATATCAAGATATCCGTGACCGCTGAGGTTAAAGAATATGGTCTTTTGCTTGCCCTCTTCCTTTGCCTTTATTGCTTCATCTATTGCCCCTTTGATAGCATGCGCGCTTTCAGGAGCAGGGATGATGCCTTCTGTTTTTGCGAATTTTATCGCTGCCTCAAAAACGCCTGTTTGTCCATATGCGACAGCCTCAATTAATTTGTCATGGTAGAGCTGGCATACAAGAGGAGAATCCGCATGATACCTCAGACCCCCTGCGTGGATTCCCGGCGGCATAAAATCGTGGCCCAGTGTGTACATCATCATCAATGGTGTAAGGCCCGCGGTATCTCCGAAATCATACCTGAACTCGCCTTTTGTGAGTGTCGGGCAGGAGGTCGGCTCTACGGCTATGATCCTGAGCTGTTTGCCGTGAATCTTGTCCTGAAGAAAGGGAAAGCTTACACCTCCCAAATTGCTGCCTCCGCCGCAGCATCCGATGATGATGTCAGGATAATCCCCGACCATGGCAAACTGCTTTTTTGCCTCGAGGCCGATGACTGTCTGGTGGAGGAGAACATGGTTTAGCACGGAACCGAGGGCATAGTTTGTATCGTTGTGTGTTGCAGCATCTTCAACCGCCTCAGAGATGGCCATGCCGAGGCTGCCGGAACAGTTCGGGTCCATCTCCAGCATCTTTCTTCCGGAGTTTGTAACAGTAGAAGGGCTCGGATGAACTGTCGCGCCCCAGGTCTCCATCGCTATACGTCTGTAAGGCTTCTGGTCGTAGCTGACACGCACCATATAGACAGTGACTTCAAGTCCGAACATGGTCCCTGCAAGCGCCATGGATGATCCCCACTGGCCTGCGCCGGTTTCTGTTGCTATCCTTTTTATCCCTGCTTTTTTGTTGTAATAAGCCTGGGGGATGGAGGTGTTCGGCTTGTGGCTGCCCGCCGGGCTGACCCCTTCATATTTATAGTAGATCTTCGCAGGGGTACCGAGTGCGGCTTCGAGCCGATGGGCGCGGTGAAGCGGAGATGGTCTCCAGAGGGCATATATATTGAGGACCTCCTCAGGAATATCGATCCAGCGTTCCGCAGTCATTTCCTGCTCAATGAGAGCCATAGGAAAAATAGCACTGAGGTCATCCGGGCCTACAGGCTGTTTTGTGCCTGGATGAAGGGGGGGCTTGGGAAGGTTTGGCATATCTGCCATGATGTTGTACCATTGTTTGGGTATTTCCCTGTCAGGCAGAACTATTTTTGTCTCTTGCATCTTTTCCTCCAAATGTAATTATTTTGCTGATAAAAACCTGTTTTCGAGAAATTTATTTTAGCACACTCCTGAACTCAGGGGAACCCTATGCAATACCCCGCAAAACATCTATTTTTTTTGCGATTTCTCCGGATTCCATCAGGGATGTTCCGATGAGCATTGCATCGACGCCTGCTTCTTCCAGTCTCAGAACATCCTCGCGTGTTTTTATCCCGCTTTCGCTTACAACAATACGGTCTCCAGGGATTTCTTTTTTCAGTTGGAAAGTTGTGCCGAGATCGATAGCGAGCGTTTTAAGATTTCTGTTGTTGATGCCTATGACAGATGTCTGAATTCTGAGAGCTGCTTCCAGTTCTGCAAAGTCATGGATCTCAAATAGGACAGAAAGACCCAGTTCCTGTGCGAGGTGGAGATACTCTTCCGCCTGCTTCAGTTCAAGTATGGCTGCTATCAGCAGGATTGCGTCAGCTGATTTTGCCCGTGCCTCGAATATCTGATATTCGTCGAAGATAAAATCCTTTCTAAGCACGGGACAGGAGACGATCTTTTTTACATCTTCCAGAAATTCCAGGTTGCCCTGGAAAAAATCTTCTTCTGTCAGTACGGATATCGCGTCAACCTTTTTAGCCTCATAGACTGAAGCGATAGCGGTATGGCTGAAGTCAGCCCTGATCAGCCCCCTGGAGGGAGACGCCTTTTTGATTTCAGCTACCAGTTTTATAGGGCTGTTATTTCTTCTTAAAGCCTTCGCGAAATCTTTGGGTTCTGGACTATTCCTGATTGCATGTTTCAGCGATGCAAGCGGCATTGCGGACTTAGCACAGGAAACCCGCTCCTTTTTCCGTTCAATGATTTTTCGTAAAATAGACATACCGAATTTTAAAGTTAATCCGAAAGTTTTTCAATATAATTAAATGAAAAATCATTGTATTTGATATAATGAGCGCTGATATGGATCAGAAAACGAAGATAACAAAAGCAGCCGGAATAATGTCAGCCGCCACATTTATAAGCCGAATACTCGGCTTCGTGAGGGACATGATCTTTGCGTTATATTTCGGAGCATCCGGAGTTTCCGATACATTTTTTGCTGCCTTCAAGATTCCTAATCTCTTGCGAGAGCTTTTCGCAGAGGGTTCCATGTCGTCTGCTTTTATCCCCGTATTGACGGAGTATCGAAATAAACACGGTGAGGAGGAGGCCCAGCGGCTTGTCAGGATTACCTTTACCTTTATTCTAATGGTTGTAGGCCTCGCATGCTTTCTGGGGATCATTTTTTCTCCTGCAATAGTCACCATTATTGCGCCAGGTTTTTTGAATTCTCCGGAAAAATTCTCGCTGACTGTACTACTGACCAGGATAATGTTCCCTTTCCTTTTGTTTATCAGCCTCGCCTCGCTTGTCATGGGGGCGCTGAATACCAAAAAAGTCTTTTTTGTTCCGGCGCTGGCGCCCGCAATGCTCAATATTGTTCTTATTTTGAGCATTGTCTTTTTTGAATCAAAGGCCAAAAATCCGATTATCGTTGCTGCAGTGGGGGTCATGGTAGGAGGCTTTGTGCAGTTCGCTTTTCAACTTCCCTCTTTTTTCAGGAACAGATATACCCTTGGTTTTGATACGACCTTTAGCCACCCCGGGCTGAAAAAAATGTCGCTGCTGCTTATCCCCACTACTATTGCGCTGGCGGTGAACCAGATAAATATTGTTGTTAGTAATATTCTTGCCTCGTATCTACCCTCCGGCAGCATCACCTACCTTTTTTATTCGATGAGGCTTATACAGTTCCCGATAGGCATTTTCGGAGTCGCTATGGGCATGGCCGTTCTTCCGATGTTATCTGAGCATGCGGTCAAGGGAGATATTGAAAAGCTGAGAGAAGATTTTTCCTTTGCTTTGCGCCTGCTGTTTTTTATAGCGGTGCCTTCGATGGCAGGACTGATCGCTTTGAAAGAACCGATAGTAAATCTCCTTTTCCAGAGGGGGCAGTTTGACTATGCTGCCACGAAGGGCACAGCTGAGGCCCTTCTTTACTACTCTATGGGGATCTGGTCTATTGTGGGTGTTAGGATCGTTACAGTGACATTTTACTCCATGCAGGACACTCGGACACCTGTAAAAATTGCTGCAATAGGAATGCTCTCAAATATCCTATTCAGTCTTGTCCTGATGGGACCGATGAAACACTCGGGGCTTGCCCTGGCAAATGCTCTGTCATCAATTATAAATTTCTCGCTTCTTTTCTATTTTCTCAGGAAAAAGATCCAGCATGTGGAGGCAGGCAGAATAATAGGGTCTTTTGTCAAGATAGCTTTATCTTCAGTTATCATGGGCATTTCAGGCTGGGCTTTGCTCCATGGCGAATTATGGCATACGAGCGGCAACAGTGGGGGAAAACTCATTTATCTTACCTGCACGATTTTTTTGTGTTTGGGTATTTATATAGGCTGCAGTTATCTGTTGAAAAATGAAGAATTAAGTTATTTATTAAATACGATGAAGAGAAAGTTCAGCAGAAAGAGAGAGGGAGTATGAAGATCGAGAATATTGTAGTCGGGCCGCTTCAGGTCAACTGTTATATAGTATACGACGAGGACAGCCTTGAGGCACTTGTGGTTGATCCGGGAGATGAGGCCGAAAAAATCATCAGCCTTATTGAATCCAGAAGACTTAAGGTTTCCAATATTGTGTGTACCCACGCACATTTTGATCATATAGGCGCGGTCAGGAGACTGAAAGAGGAAACAGGCGCCCAGGTTATAATACAAAAAGAAGATTTTGAGATTTATATGCGGGCTGATGAGCAGGCTGTTTTATGGGGATTTCAGATTGAGCAGCCATCTGAGCCCGATATATATGTTGGTGACGGGGATGAAATATGTGTAGGGAGGTTACGTTTCAAAGTTTTGCATACGCCAGGCCACAGCCCAGGTGGTATATGCCTGTACGGGGAAGGCGCAATATTTACAGGTGATACCATTTTTGCCGGGTCTGTAGGGAGGACTGATTTTTATGGCGGCAGCATTGCTGAGTTGAAAAAATCTTTTTCCAAAATAATTTCCCTGCCCCCTGAGACAAGAATTTTTTCAGGTCATGGTCCCTGGACAACAGTGAAAAAGGAGAAAGAATATAATTTTTTTGTGCAGGAACTTTAGCTCACTGATTATAAGACAGGGCAATATTAAGAAAAACGGCTAGTTTCGGGGGAATTGATAGTAAAGTTAAATTATTTGCAGTTATTTGGCTTTTCCCAAGTAAATTCGCTATTTGAATATATTTTTTAAAATGTTATCCTAAAGATGTAAAATATAGTTGCAAAGTTTTTCTGTAGTGTCTATAATAACCAGTTACCTGAAGCAAGTAATTTGCAGGGTAGCTACTTTTTCCTTGTACCTTTTAAATAATTAGAAGCGAAGGTATGAAGGGAATATTGTTCTTTGAAAACTAAAGAGCAGGCCATGTTATTAAATTTGAGTAAATCAGTATCAAATGAGAGTTTGATCCTGGCTCAGAACGAACGCTGGCGGCGTGCTTAACACATGCAAGTCGAACGGAGTTAGTTGGTAGCACTCAGCAGTTAGCATTCAGCGATCAGCAAAAGAGGAGAGATCCTTGGAGCTGACAGCTGTTAGCTGAAAGCTGTGTGCTATCAGCTAACTTAGTGGCGGACGGGTGAGTAACACGTAGGTAACCAACCCTAGAGCGGGGGACAACCCAGGGAAACTTGGGCTAATACCGCATAAGACCACGGACTGGGAGGTCTGTGGTAAAAGTAGCAATACACTTTAGGATGGGCCTGCGGCCTATCAGGTAGTTGGCGGGGTAAAGGCCCACCAAGCCTAAGACGGGTAGCCGGACTGAGAGGTTGAACGGCCACACTGGAACTGAGATACGGTCCAGACTCCTACGGGAGGCAGCAGTGGGGAATTTTGCGCAATGGGCGAAAGCCTGACGCAGCGACGCCGCGTGGAGGATGAAGGTTTTCGGATTGTAAACTCCTTTTGTAGGGGAAAATAATGATGGTACCCTATGAATAAGCCACGGCTAACTCTGTGCCAGCAGCCGCGGTAAGACAGAGGTGGCAAGCGTTGTTCGGAATTACTGGGCTTAAAGGGCGCGTAGGTGGTGGCATAAGTCCGAGGTGGAAGACTAAGGCTTAACCTTAGAATTGCCTTGGAAACTGTATCACTTGAGTCAGCGAGGGGATGGCGGAATTCCAGGTGTAGCGGTGAAATGCGTAGATATCTGGAGGAAGGCCGGTGGCGAAGGCGGCCATCTGGCGCTGAACTGACACTGAGGCGCGAAAGCGTGGGGAGCAAACAGGATTAGATACCCTGGTAGTCCACGCCCTAAACGGTGGGTACTAGGTGTAGGGCTCGCAAGGGTTCTGTGCCGTAGGGAAACCATTAAGTACCCCGCCTGGGGAGTACGGCCGCAAGGTTGAAACTCAAAGGAATTGACGGGGGCCCGCACAAGCGGTGGAGCATGTGGTTTAATTCGACGCAACGCGAAGAACCTTACCTGGGCTTGACATGTTAGTGGTAGGAAACTGAAAGGGGACCGACCTGTAGCAATACAGGAGCTAATACAGGTGCTGCATGGCTGTCGTCAGCTCGTGCCGTGAGGTGTTGGGTTAAGTCCCGCAACGAGCGCAACCCTTATCCTATGTTACCTCGCAAGAGGGTCTCTTAGGAAACTGCCGGCGATGAGCTGGAGGAAGGTGGGGACGACGTCAAGTCATCATGGCCCTTATGTCCAGGGCTACACACGTGCTACAATGGCTACTACAGAGGGATGCAAGACCGCGAGGTGGAGCCAATCCCTAAAAGTAGTCGTAGTTGGGATCGGAGTCTGCAACTCGACTCCGTGAACCTGGAATCGCTAGTAATCGCGGATCAGAACGCCGCGGTGAATACGTTCCCGGGCCTTGTACACACCGCCCGTCACACCACGAAAGCCTGTTGTACCCGAAGCTGGTGAGCTAACCCGCAAGGGATGCAGCCATCTAAGGTATGGCCGGTAATTGGGG
>JBAQER010000021.1:0-3827 GCA_049286845.1 Bradyrhizobium sp. | reverse complement strand
ATCGCATACTACATCTTATTACATCGTCCCCTGCGGCAAATCAGGTGTGCCTGGATTAACATCCGGCTGCGAGCCCGGCAGATCGTCAACTCCGGCATCGGTCGCGGAATAGGGCGTGCGCGGACCTTGCGGTCCCGGCACCGGCAATTCCTCGGGCGTGCGCCCCGGCAGCTCCTCCGGCTGCGGCGGTTCGCCCGGCTCCTGCATCGGCGGCGGCACTTCGGGCCGCGGACTGCCCGGCGGACTCTCCTGCGGCGGCTCGGATGGCCGTCCTGGCTCGATTGGCGGATCCTCCTGCGGATCGATTGGCATTTACCTCGCCACCCAGGCGGGGTCAGTGTTGTCGTTGGCCATGTCATCGCTCCCTGGGGCTGAAGTGATAAACGACGGCGACACCGCGATGTTCCACGTTCGGGCTGCGGGAACCGGTCACTCCGGCGCGTGGCACACGGCTTCGATGTTGTGGCCGTCGGGATCGAGCACGAAGGCGCCGTAATAATTGGGGTGATAATGGGCCCGGATGCCGGGCGCGCCGTTATCGCGTCCACCGGCTGCCAATGCAGCCCTGTAGAACGCGTCGACAGTCGCGCGGTCCCTGGCGTGGATCGCAACATGCAACGGCTTGTTCAAGCCGCCTTCACCGCCGATCCAGAAATCCGGTTTGCCGTCGGCGCCGAAACCGGCCGCGGGGTCATGGCCGGTCTGCTCCTGCGTCACTTCCATCACGAGGCTGTAGCCGAGCGGCGCCAAAGCCTTGAGATAGAAAGTCTTGGCGCGCGCATAATCGGAAACCGGAAAGCCGACATGGTCGATCATCGAGAATCTCCTGCGGTTGAGGACTGCGACACCTTGGATGTAGGCGGAATTCAGCCGCGAAGCAGCAGCGTGTTGCTGCGGGTCTTGCCGGTCTCTGCGTAGCCGCGCGCGCGCATGTCGGCGATACAGTCTTTCAGCCATTCGTTTCGCGACAAATGCTCGATCACGACCGCGCGCGGCCACAGCGATGGTGGCGCCTGTTCGAAGAAACCGGTCAGAACGCGATCCTCAAAGCCCTCGACGTCGATCTTCAGCGCATCGACGTGATCGACGCCTGCGTCGCCGAGAATGCGTTGCAGCCGCAACGACGGCACCTTGATGGCGTTGCCTGCGGGGTCGCCGGACACGATATGGCTGGCGCCGAGATTGTCACCGTCGGTCTCGATCATCAACTCGCCGTCCGAAGGGCCTGCGGCGGCGGCCACCAGCGTGACCTGGGTGTAGCCGGACGCGGCGCAGTTGAACTCGAGCCGCGCATGCGTCACCGGATGCGGCTCGATCGCAATCACCTTGCCGGTCGGGCCGACCTGACGCGCCAGCACCATGGCGTAGGTGCCGACATTGGCGCCGACATCGACGAACACGCCACCGGCAGGCGCATGCGAGCGCAGAAAATCCAGCTCCTCGATGTTGTAGTCGGGATTGAACAATGCGCCGCGCTCGGTGGCGCTGGCCTGATGATAGAAGCGGAACGACGCGCCCTGATACTGGACGTCGACCGGACCCGCGCGCAGCAGGTTGACCAGCCGCGACAGCATCGGGCGGAACGCTCCGCGCTTCAGCCGTGAGCGTTGAGCAAGCCGGATGATCGCCGCCTGCGCGGCATTCGGCGCGAAAGCGCCGAATGGAGGGGAGGTGGGATCGTTGGCCGCGGCAGTGCCGGGGGGCAGGGTTGGCAGGGTCAAGATCTTCTCGCCGGAGAATTGCGAACGCCGCGCCTACATAGCCGGTTTCGCGGACGACTCCAACGACGCGGGCGGGGGGCCGCGTCAGATCTGGCGTTCGACCAACTTCAGCTTGAGCTCGGCGATCGCCTCGGCGGGATTGAGGCCCTTCGGGCAGGCCTTGGCGCAGTTCATGATGGTGTGGCAGCGATAGAGACGGAACGGGTCCTCGAGATTGTCGAGCCGCTCGCCGGTCGCTTCATCGCGGCTGTCCTTGACCCATCGGTTAGCCTGCAGCAAGGCGGCCGGCCCGAGATAGCGGTCGCTGTTCCACCAATAGCTCGGGCATGAGGTCGAGCAGCAGGCGCAGAGGATGCATTCGTAGAGACCGTCGAGTTTTCCGCGATCCTCGTGGCTCTGCCGCCATTCCTTCTGCGGCGTCGGCGTGACGGTCTTCAGCCACGGCTCGATCGAAGCGTATTGCGCGTAGAAATTGGTGAGGTCGGGCACCAGGTCCTTGACCACGGGCTGGTGCGGCAGCGGATTGACCTTGACCGCACCGTCCTTCACGTCGTGCATCGACTTGGTGCAGGCCAGCGTGTTCTGGCCGTCGATATTCATGGCGCAGGAGCCGCAGACACCCTCGCGGCAGGAGCGGCGGAAGGTCAGCGTCGGGTCGATGTGATTCTTGATCCAGATCAGGCCATCAAGGACCATCGGCCCGCAATCCTTGGTGTCGACATAATAGGTATCGACGCCGGGATTTTTGCCGTCGTCCGGGTTCCAGCGATAGACCTTGAATTCGCGCGTCTCGGTCGCGCCGGCCGGCTTCGGCCAGGTCTTGCCGCCGGTGATCTTCGAATTCTTCGGAAGCGCGAATTCAACCATGTGTCCTAGCCTTTCGTCATTCCGGGATGGTGCGTCAGCACCAGACCCGGAATCTCGAGATTCCGGGTTCGATGCTTCGCATCGCCCCGGAATGACGGTTCGTTATTTTGCTCAATACACCCGCGCCTTCGGCGGGATGTACTGAACGTCGTTGGTCATTGTGTAGTCGTGCACCGGGCGATAATCGATTGTGGTCTGGCCGCCATCGTCGATCCACGCCAGCGTGTGCTTCATCCAGTTCTTGTCGTCGCGATCCGGGAAATCCTCGCGGGCATGGGCGCCGCGGCTCTCGGTGCGGTTCGCCGCCGAGTCCATCGTCACCACCGCCTGCACGATCAGATTGTCGAATTCCAGCGTCTCGACCAGATCGGAATTCCAGACCAGCGAGCGGTCGGTCACCCCGATGTCGCTGATGCCGCCGTGCACCTTGTGAATCAGGTTGTGCCCTTCGTTCAGCACCTCGCCGGTGCGGAATACCGCGCAATTGTTCTGCATCACATGCTGCATGCTGTCGCGCAGCTTGGCCGTCGTCGTGCCGCCGGCGGCATAGCGGTAACGATCGAGCCGGCCGAGCGCCTTGTCGGCCGATCCTGCCGGCAATTCCGGCTGCTTGCCGTTCGGCGTCAGCTTTTCGGCGCAGCGCAAGGCGGCGGCGCGGCCGAACACCACGAGATCGATCAGCGAATTGGAGCCGAGACGGTTGGCGCCATGAACCGAGACGCAGGCCGCTTCGCCGACGGCCATCAGGCCGGGCACCACGAAATTGTCGTCGCCGTTCTTCTTGGTCAGCGCTTCGCCATGGAAGTTGGTCGGAATCCCGCCCATGTTGTAATGCGCGGTCGGCACGATCGGGATCGGCTCGCGCGTCACATCGACGTTGGCGAAAATCTTTGCCGATTCGGAAATCCCCGGCAGCCGCTCCTGCAGCACCTTGGGATCGAGATGGTCGAGGTGCAGGAAGATGTGGTCCTTGTTCTTGCCGACGCCGCGGCCTTCCCGGATTTCGATGGTCATCGCGCGCGAGACGACGTCGCGCGAGGCGAGGTCCTTGGCGGATGGCGCATAGCGCTCCATGAAGCGTTCGCCCGCGGAATTGACCAGATAGCCGCCCTCGCCGCGCGCGCCCTCGGTGATCAGACAGCCCGCGCCGTAAATTCCCGTCGGATGAAACTGCACGAACTCCATGTCCTGCAGCGGCAGCCCGGCGCGCAGCACCATGCCGCCGCCGTCGCCGGTGCA
>JBAQER010000020.1:0-2663 GCA_049286845.1 Bradyrhizobium sp. | reverse complement strand
ATCGAGGGCTTCATGGCGCAGACCGGGTGCCCGCAGGGCACCGGCACCGGCGGTTCCGGCAAGAAGCTCAAGGCGGAATTCAACAAGGAGCCGCATGTGCGCGGCACCACCTCGATGGCGCGCGCCGCCAGCCCGGATTCCGGCGACAGCCAGTTCTTCATCTGCTTCGACGACGCCTCGTTCCTCAACGGCCAGTACACGGTCTGGGGCAAGGTCACGTCAGGCATGGAGAACGTCGACAAGATCAAGCGCGGCGAGCCGGTGAAGGACCCGGACAAGATCGTCAAGGCGCGCATGGCGCTCGACGCGGCGTGAGTCCAAATCGTCATACGCGGGCTTGACCCGCGTATCCATTGATCTTCAAACGAGTCTTGGAAGATGGATTGCCGGATCGAATCCGGCAACGACGGGTTGGGACGCATCGCGCACCTCACACACAATTGTCATCGCCCGGCTTGACCGGGCGACCCAGTATTCCAGAGCAATTGCAATAGAGCCGTGAAGCCGCGGCGTACTGGATCCCCGCTTTCGCGGGGATGACAAGCATTGATGCGGAGCCGGTCAGCCCGACAATAACAGGTTCCTCATGCGCACCGATCTCTTCGATTTCGAACTTCCCGCCGACAGCATCGCGCTGCGCCCGGCGAGTCCGCGCGATTCCGCACGGATGCTGGTGGTGCAGCCCGACGGCGTGTTGCGCGACCGCATTGTCGCGGATCTTCCGCAATGGCTCGAGCCCGGCGATCAGCTGGTCGTCAACGACACCCGGGTGATACCGGCCCAGCTCACGGGCCGCCGCATCGGCCGCGATACCGAACCGAAGATCGAGGCGACGCTGATCAAGCGCCTCGACGGCTCGCGCTGGCAGGCGCTGGTCAAGCCGGCCAGGAAGCTGGCGCCGGGCGACGTGATCCGCTTCGGCAATGAGGGCAAGGTCTGCCTGCTCGGCTATCTCGACGCCGACGTAGAGGCCAAGGGCGAGGAGGGCGAAGTCACGCTTTCCTTCTCCTTCCACGGGCCGGCGCTCGACCAGGCGATCGGCGATCTCGGCAGCCCGCCGCTGCCGCCTTATATCGCCTCCAGGCGCGCGCCCGACGAGCGCGACGCCGCCGACTACCAGACCATGTTCGCGGTGAACGAGGGCGCGGTCGCAGCCCCCACGGCAGGGCTGCATTTTACCGCCGCGCTGCAGGCGGGTTTGCGCGAGCGCGGCGTCGGGATCCACAGCGTCACCCTGCATGTCGGGGCAGGGACCTTCCTGCCGGTCAAGGTCGAGGACACCGCCGGGCACAAGATGCATTCTGAATGGGGCTCGGTGTCGCGGGATACCGCAGAGGCGCTGAATGCGGCTCGCGCCAATGGCGGCCGCATCGTCGCCGTCGGCACCACCTCGCTGCGGCTGCTGGAAAGCGCTGCCGCGGAAGATGGCACGATCCAGCCGTTCGAAAGCGAAACCGCGATCTTCATCACGCCGGGCTACCGGTTTCGCGCGGTCGATATTCTCCTGACCAATTTCCACCTGCCGCGTTCGACGCTGTTCATGCTGGTGTCGGCCTTCAGCGGTCTCGACACCATGAAGCACGCCTACGCACACGCCATCAGGACCGGCTACCGGTTTTACTCCTATGGCGACGCGTGCCTGCTGTTTCGCGCTCGTGACTAGCGATTGCGTGGTGCTATCCGACCGACAACAGATCAGAGCGCGCCGAGGATGGCCCATCGAGGATCACAGAATTCCTTCACGGCCGCCGTGACGCCGCTGCTGATGATGTCCCGGCGCTCAGGCGAGTCCATCTTGAGCTCTTCGTCCCGATTGATGATCGAGCCCGCCTCCAGGAGGACGGCAGGCATCCGGGTCGTTCGCAGCACGACGAGCTCATCGTAGCTGTAGACGCCGGTTTCCTTGTTCAGCAGCGGGCGCCGGTGCCGGCCCATGATGGCCTGGCTGTATTGCTCGGCATATTGCAGGCCCTGGGCCTTCATTTCCTTTCCGAGCAGTTCGGCGAACGACAGGCTCGTCTTGAAGTCCGGATTTCTGCGCGAGACGAAGACGGAATAGCCGCTGAAGCGGTCGCTGAAACGGCTTTTCTTGCCCTCGAACTCCCATTCCTCGAGGAATTTGTTGGGCACGGAATCGTGGTGGATCGACAGGAAGAGATTCGCCTGCAAATCGTTGGCCGCGGCAACGCGCTTGACCAGGCTGCGCCTGGCCTTGCCCTCGGTCAGCAGCAACCTGGTCTCGGCAAAGCCTTCGGCCTTCAATTTCGCTTCGATGCGCTGCGCGAGGCGCAGATTGAAGACGAACTCGGCGACGTTGCGGGCGCTCATCGCGCCTTCCGATTCAGCGGTATGTCCGACATCCAGAACGATCCGGAACTTCGATGGATTGCATGTCGATGCGGCCGGTCTCAAAGCGGAAGGATTCAAGGTGACCGGCCCCAGGGCGGCAAGCCTTACCTTGCGGGGCTTTGACGAGGCGGCAGGCTTCGCCGGGGTGGTTCGCTTCGCCAGGGAGGCTCGCCTTGCCGAGGTGGCGTGCTTTGGCGAGGAATGATGCTTGGGCGATTTGCCGGGCTTTGCCGAACTCTTGAAGACATCCGACAGCCAGCCGGCATCGCTGACCTCGATGGGCAAAAGCACCAATGCGGCCATCGCGGCGATGA
>JBAQER010000019.1:0-6386 GCA_049286845.1 Bradyrhizobium sp. | reverse complement strand
AAATCGGTATTGCAGCCCATCCTTCGAGACGGCCACTTCGTGGCCTCCTCAGAACCTGAGAATGAATTCGGACCTCATCCTGAGGAGCTTGCGAAGCAAGCGTCTCGAAGGATGAATGCAACCGCTGGACTCGCGGCCATCCTTCGAGACGCCGCGCAAGGGCGCGGCTCCTCAGGATGAGGTTCAACTTGTTGAAACACAACAACCTCATGCCCGGATGAGCGCGCCAAGGGTGCCGAACCGGCAGCATCGCGAAGTCTGGCCGGCGGCTACTTGCCCATCGGCAGCAACGCCTGCGGCAAATGGTCGAACGTATAGCTCTGCGGCCGGTTGCGCCGGATGAAGCCGCCGATCTGCCAGCCGAACAGCGCGGCAAATCCGACCAGGAACAAGGCGCCGCCGTATTCGCCGGTAGCGATCGCGCGCGCGAGCAGTCCGGTGATGGCGATCGCGACCAGCACCAGCACCGCGATACCTGCGGCGTAGAGGCCGGACTTGATGCCGCCAATCAGCGCGGCTTTGCTGCCGGCCTGTTTCATCCGTTCATGCAGCTGCGTGATGAAGGCGCGGTATTCCCGATCCTGCGGCGCCATCAATGCCACCGTCTGCCAGCTGGTCGACAGGATGTTGATACGCTGACCGTCCTTGCGTTCGATATCGGCGCGAAAGCGGCGCGACTGCATCGACACCGGCCGATACGACAGACGGATCGCGGCGATATCGGCATAGGGCCAGACGCCGGACCTGCTGCCGACCTGCCACGCCAGCCCCTCGTCCGTCAGTTCGAATTGATGGGCACTGCCGACCAGCGACGCCTTGTAGGCGTAGTGGATCGTATGCGCCTCGTCTGCCTTTGCGGGCGGCAGATCCTGCTGTGGTTTTGACAATCCGATAAATCCGGTCCTGGCAGCTAACGTTGTCGGCTTGCACGGCCGGCCAGCTTTATCTTACAAGCAAGCCATGGCCGAGACGACCTATTTTCCGCGCCGCCTGATCCTCGCCGGCGCGATGATTTCCGGCGTGTTGCTGGCGCTCGCCGTGCACATGCTGGGCGCGCGCTACGGCCTCGACCTCGGCGGCCTGTGGCGCTCCGACATCAGAGAATTCATGCCCGCGGGAGCGGCCGTCGCATGGTGGCTGATTGCGACCGTCGGCTTCTCCGGCGGCTATTTCACCGCGACGCTGATGGACAGCGCCGTATCGGGGCAAATCCCGCAGCGGATGCGGCAGTTCCTGATCGCAGTCGGCGTGCTGGTGCTGGCGGGCGCGGGCCAGGCGGCCTCCGCGCCCAGCCCGATCCCGTCGATTTCGGGCGTGCTCGCAGGCCTGGCCGCGCTGTGCCTCGGCGCGGTGATGGCGTTCTGCGGCGCGCATTTCGCGTTGCGCAAGGCGTGACGGCTGATCCACCACGAATCGTCGTCCCTGCGAAAGCAGGGACCCATACGCCGTGCCGTCGATGTTGTGGATGGTGCGAAAGGACGTGTTGAACCAGCGTGTCGTCACAATAACCGCCTGGGGTTATGGGTCCCTGCGTTCGCAGGGACGACGAAACGGATTCGATTTGTTGAATTGGCTCAATAAATTTCGTTTCGCGAACGACCTAAGGAGTTCCAGAGCCCGAGAAACTCACGGAAGCGGCTTCTAGTTCGCCGAGCGAGATGCCGCCACTCTTCCAGGATTCAGGCCCGCTTCGGTTTCCACCCGCAACTATGGCAGCCGCTTGAGACGAGCTATTCGCGGAATAATCCCTCGTGAACACGAAGCGATCGATGTCCGTAGGTCCCCTTGCGTGTCAGTAGCTCTGCCGAGCGATCCCACCAAAACATCACAAAGTCGGCGGACTCATTGACGTGTGGATTGACCTTCCAAAGTGCTTCGACGAACTGGTCGCCTAGGCGGCTCCTCAAATAGCTAGCTCCGATAAACGGCGGGTTGCCGACGATAAATTCTGCCGTCGGCCAATCCGGTCGTCGCGCTTCCGGAAAAGTTTCCTTACCATCGACGATCTTCGGGGCCGGCTCACCATCCCACGTCAGTACTGCGTTCTTGACCTGGATGTTTTTGAACGCGCGCAAAATCGGCTCATCTGGCGCTGCACCCTTCGTGCGAAAATGCCATTGCAAATAGCCGATCCAAAGCACCAGTTCCGCAATCGCTGCGGCACGCGGGTTAATTTCGAGTCCGAGGAATTGATGAGGGTCGACATTGTGTTTGTCTAGCCAATCAATCGACTCTTGACCGCCTAGTGTTTCAAGAAGCTCAATAACCTCCCCTTCTAAGCGCTTCATCTGCTCAAGAGCGACGTACAGAAAATTACCTGTACCGCACGCTGGATCGAGCACGCGCGTAAGGCAAAGCTTTTCGTGGAAACTCCTCACGACTTGCCGAGCACCCTTGAACAGATCATCGGCAGCCCGTCGATCAAGTCGAGCCAATTCTTCGGCCTGCTTTCTCAGATTATCCGCTGTTGCGATGACTAGCTGCCAATCCGCTCGCAAAGGTTCGATAATAGTTGAGAGGACAAGGCGTTCCACGTAGGCCCGCGGTGTGTAGTGCGCTCCGAGACGTTCACGCTCGTTCGGATCTAGCGCCTGTTCCAGCAACGTACCGAAAATCGACGGATCGACCTCGTTCCAGTCGGAGGTCGCCGCTTGGCGCAACTCGCCGATTTCCTCACGGCCGAGCGGCAGGGCGGCGCGATTTCTGAAAAACTCGCCATTGAACTTCTTCACCTTGGTCTTGAGCACGTGCGCCCAAGTGCCGAGGTCCATCGCTTCCCAGAGCTGGCCGACATCGTGGGTGAAGGCTTCCGGGTTCTTCTCGCATTCCTCCAGCACTTCCTTGAAGGATTTTTCCGGCAGCAGCCCGACGTCCTCCGCGAACATCGTGAACAGGCAGCGCATCAGAAACATCGCCACGTCCTGCGCGGGATAGTTCTTCTTTTCCAGCGCGAGCGAGACCTGTGCGAGGCGCTTGGCAATGTCGCGCGTGACCTTTGCGGAGGCCTGCGCCGGATCGAGCGTTTCCGGAGCGAGCCAGATTTTCCGCAAGCGCTCGCTAACTTCGTCGATCCGAAGGTCTTCGAGATAGATGCGGAAGGTCTGGCGGTCCGGAAACTGGGTGTAGTTCTTTCCCTGCCCGGAAAAATCCGCATAGACCTCGATGCAATGGCCGACGTCGCAGACGAGGATGAACGGCGGCCAGCCGTGCGAAGTCGGCAGCGCGCGGGCGTATTCCTCCGCCTGGCGCTTGGCGTTGAGCATCAGCACGTCCCAGGCGCGATCGGCGCCGCGGCGGCCGCGCGATTCTTCGGGAACGTCTGATGTGAACAGGTCGTTCTGGCCGGCGACTTTCTTGACGCCTTTCAGGCGGCTCTGCTTGGCTTCGAGAACGAAACTGTTCTTCCTGTAGAGGTCGATGCGGCCCTGTGAATCGCCTTCGTCCTTGTGCTTCCGGACGGCGCGCTCGAACACGTAATCGTTGTTCTCATGGGTGGCGTCGGCCGGGTCCGGCGGCGGCAATCCCAAGAGCGCGATCAATTCATTGAGGAAGGAGACGTAATTGGCCCGCTCCTGGCCGCCCTCGCGGCCCTGCCAGCGCCGGATAAACGCTTCAACGGCTTCGCTATTCTTGGATTCCCCCATGGGCCGCAACCTAGCGGGAGGAAGGGCTTGGGCACAACCCTCGCGGAGATCGGCGAGCGGTCCTCTCCTCGGGAAGCCCCTGTTTGCGATTTGAAAAGCGGTCGGCCTTGAAAATGATATCCTGACAATGATATCATACTGGTCTGTTCAATGGAGGCAGTCATGCAGGTATCGAAATGGGGCAACAGCCTTGCGGTGCGGCTGCCCAAGAAGCTGGTCGAGGAGCTCGGGCTCAAGGAAGGCGATGACGTCGATGTAACGGCGACCGATGCCCAGACCATCGTGCTCTCGAAATGCGACGACAAGGGCGATTTCATCGTCAAGCTCCGCGTGCTGCAAAAGCCTAAACCTGCGGGGTTTGTCTGGAACCGCGATGACGCCAACACGCGGTGAGGCCTTTTCTGGATACCAATGTTCTGGTCTATGCCGCTCTGTCGGATGATCCGCGCCGTCCGACCGCGGAACGGCTTTTGGCGGCGGGAGGCACGATCAGCGTCCAGGTCCTGAACGAGTTCGCCAATGTCGCGCGGGGCAAGCTCAACTGGCCCTGGTTCGATATCGAGGCGATGCTCGCCCTTGTGCGCGATCGATGTCGCCACGTGTCCGATATCTCGGTCGCGACCCACGAAGCCGCCGTCGCGCTCGCCCGCGATCACAGCCTGTCGTTCTACGACGCACTGATCGTCGCCGCGGCGCTGGAGGCCGGCTGCGACACGCTGTTCACCGAGGACATGCAGCACGGCCGCAAATTCGGCGGGCTCACCATCGTCAATCCGTTCATTGAAGGTGGCGGTTAAGGCGCCTTGCCGAAGGATATCTGCCGTAGCCGGCAGATTACGCTTGGACAATCCGCCCTGCGCGTTGACCGTGCGAGATCGATGAGTCGCCTGCTGCCCATGCTTCGAGACGCTCGCGCCGCTCGCTCCTCAGCATGAGGTTGTCGTGCTTCAACAAAGTTAAACCTCATCCTGAGGAGGCCGCGAAGTGGCCGTCTCGAAGGATGAGCTGCAATACCGATTTGTGATTCCAAGTCCTGGTTTCCCGTTGGCTCGCAATGGCGGCGGCCTGCGATACGAGCCAACCATCCGGCCGCGGCGATGCTCCTGCTTCAGGCCAAAAACCTCGCGGCGGAACGGCGGAACACCGCCAGCCCGGAACGATTGACACCGGTCAATGCCGGCCTCGAATCTTGAGCGTCAGGACATATGTCCGGAGTGTGACAGCCTCGCCTCCGAAGCACCAAGCTGGCGTTGTCAAGGGACTGCACAACGCGGCTTTTTTGCCCTATGGGTCTTCGGATATCGGGCGATTGGCGCAATGCTGTCATCAATCGCTGCCAAAAGGCCTGCAACTGGTTGCCGCCCTGCCGGGAGGATGAATGCATCGACTGCTGACCACGCTGAGGCGTGGCTTCAAGGAACGGATCGGCTGGAAACGGCTTGGACTCGCCGCGAGCCTCGTCATCATCGCCTTCGCCATCACCACGATGGTCCGCACGCTGCGGGGCGTCGATACCGGCGTCATCCTCACCGCATTGACGGAGATTCCTCCGGCTAACATCGCGCTCGCCGCGCTGTGCGTGATCGGCGCCTTCTGCACGCTGACATTCTATGATTTCTTCGCGCTGCGGACCATCGGCAAGAAGCACGTGCCCTATCGCATCGCCGCGCTTTCGAGCTTCACCAGCTACACCATCGGACACAATATCGGCGCCACCGTTTTCACCGGCGGGGCGATCCGCTTCCGGATCTATTCGGATTACGGCCTCTCCGCCGTCGACGTCGCCAAGATATGCTTCCTTTCCGGGCTCACCTTCTGGCTCGGCAATCTGTTCGTGCTGGGATTCGGCATGGCCTGGCATCCATCGGCCGCGTCCGCGATGGACTTGCTGCCGCCGGCCATGAACCGGCTGATTGCGCTCGGCTGCCTCGCGGGCATCGCTGCCTATTTCGTCTGGCTCGTGACCGGCAAGAAACGCCGCGAGCTCGGGCAGAACGGCTGGAAGGTGGTGCTGCCCTCGGCGCGGCTGACGCTGCTGCAGGTCCTGATCGGCGTGGTCGATCTCGGTTTCTGCGCGCTTGCGATGTATCTGTTGATGCCGGCGCAGCCCGGCATCGATTTCATCTCGCTTGCGGTGGTGTTCATTCTGGCGACCCTGCTCGGCTTCGCCAGTCATGCGCCCGGCTCGATCGGCGTGTTCGACGCCGCCATGCTGGTGGCGCTGCCGCAATTCGGCAGGGAACAGCTGCTGGCCACGCTGGTGGTGTTCCGGATCCTGTACTTCCTGATCCCCTTCGCCATCTCGATCTCGATCATGGGCACCCGGGAGATATGGCTCAACGTCGTGCTGCCCTGGCAGGAACGCCGCCGGCTGAGCGGGGCCTGCACGGCTTCCGCCGCGGTGCGGCCGGTGCAGAAACGGCAGGCGCAGGGGTAGAACAATTTCGGGCACCCGAGCCCGCGCGCTTTCTTCTCCCCTCCCCCCGCGGAAGCGGCGGGGAGGGGTCGGGGGTGGGGGGTCTATCGGCTGGAACCGCTGCATGGATGAATGCCGCGCCACCCCCCACCCCCGACCCCTCCCCACCACGCGCAAGGGCGCGTGGAGGGAGGGGAGTTAAGGGGAGTTATCGGATCCGTGTTCGGGCTCTTTCGGGTTCTCTTATTTTCGCCCCACCGGTAACGTCAAACGCATCATGGCCCGAACTCCTGTCCGCCTCATCATGCTCGCCGCGCTGCTCGCGG
>JBAQER010000018.1:0-4347 GCA_049286845.1 Bradyrhizobium sp. | reverse complement strand
CCCCTGTACCCCGCCTGCCCCTCGGCTTGTGATTCCCTTGGGTTTTTGCCGGGGTTCTTGTCTTGGCCCGGCCTTCTGCTAGAGAGGACGGAACGCTTGAGAACCAAGACGAGCCCGAATTTTCCGGAGGGGAAGCCAACGGGAAATATCGGGGAACCCCAAGGAATTACCGGGACCGCGCGGCAGCCGCAGTGTCGAACAACCGGGTTAATGAGGTCTGAACGGGCAAGCCTTTGACGATCCAAAAGCCTGGCCAGCCAAGAACCTCATGAGAGCAGGATATGTCGGTTAAGAAAAAGCCTCTCGTTGTCGTCACGCGCAAGCTGCCGGACTCGATCGAGACCCGGATGCGCGAACTGTTCGACGCCCGGCTCAATCTCGACGATACGCCGCTGACGCCGGAGCAGATCGCCGAGGCGGTGCGGACCGCCGACGTGCTGGTGCCCACCGTCACCGACGAGATCACCGAAGATCTTCTCAAGCAGCCCGACTGCAAGCTGCGGCTGATCGCCAATTTCGGCAACGGCGTCGACAATATCGATGTCCTTGCGGCGCACGCGCGCGGCATCACCGTGACCAACACGCCGAAGGTTTTGACCGAAGACACCGCCGACATGACCATGGCGCTGATTCTGGCGGTGCCGCGGCGGCTGGTCGAGGGCGCCTCGATCCTAACTGAGGGCAAGAACTGGCCGGGCTGGTCGCCGACCTGGATGCTCGGCCACCGCATCGGCGGCAAGCGGCTCGGCATCATCGGCATGGGCCGCATCGGCCAGGCGCTGGCGCGCCGGGCGCGCGCCTTCGGCCTGCAGATCCACTATCACAACCGCCGCCCGGTCGCGCCGGTCATCGCCGACGAATTGGGCGCGACCTATTGGGAGAGCCTCGACCAGATGCTTGCGCGGATGGACATCCTCTCGGTGAACTGTCCGCACACGCCGGCCACCTTTCATCTCTTGTCAGCGCGGCGGCTGAAATTGATCCGCAAGGACGCCTATATCGTCAACACCGCGCGCGGCGAGGTGATCGACGAAGACACCCTGATCAAGCTGATTGAAGCCGGCGATATCGCCGGCGCCGGCCTCGACGTGTTCGAGAACGAGCCCGCGGTCAGTCCGAAACTGGTGCGGCTGGCCAGGGCCGGCAAGGTGACGCTGCTGCCGCATATGGGCTCGGCGACCATCGAAGGCCGCGTCGAGATGGGCGAAAAGGTGATCATCAACATCCGGACCTTCCTCGACAATCACAAGCCGCCGGATCGCGTGCTGCCGAGCATGCTGTGAGAGCATCGCGTCGAGGCGGATGCGATTGCGCCGCTGGAGCGTGATGGGTCGAAGTTGGATCGCTTCGTCCCGTAAGCGCGGGGCACTAACGACGTCCCGGACCCGGCATAGCGCTGCTTCGGCGGTGCACCGCAGCACCCGGACAAAAACGCGAAAACGACCCCATGCAAAGTAAGGTGGGCCCCGGCTCGCAGCACTCGTGCTGCGCTGCGTCCGGGGCACGAGAAGAAAAACGTTCCGTCGTCACGGCCCAACCAAATCTCATCCCGGTCTAGTTTCAGAGATCGCCGCTCAGATAGCCGCTCAAATCGGTAATCGTGGGCGCGTCGCCATTGAGCGGGTTGGCCGGATCGCGCCGGTAGCGCAGGGTTTCGAACCGCATGGCGCGCGCGTCCACCATCAAGAGCCGGCCGACCAGTCCCTCGCCGAAGCCGACGATCTCGCGGATTGCCTCCAGCGCCATCATCGATCCCAGCACGCCCGCGAGCGCGCCCATCACGCCGGCCTCGGCGCAGGCCGGCACCGTGCCCGGCGGCGGCGGTTCGGGAAACAGGCAGCGATAGGTCGGATTGAGCTCGCCTTCGGCGTTGGTCTCGTGCGCGCGGATCGTGGTCAGCGATCCGTCGAACATGCCGAGCGCCGCCGTGATCAGCGGCTTGGCGGCGAGGAAACACGCATCCGACACCAGATAGCGGGTTTCGAAATTATCGGAACCGTCGAGCACCAGATCGTAGCTGCCGATCAGTTCCATCGCATTGTCGGCGGCAAGCCGCGTGGCGTGCGCCGCAAACCTGACATGGGGATTGAGCGCATAGATCTGCCCGGCGGCGCTATCGACCTTCAGCCTTCCGATGTCCGGCGTGGTGTGGATGACCTGACGCTGCAGATTGGAAAGCGACACGATGTCGTCGTCGACCGCGCCGAGCGTGCCGACACCGGCCGCGGCGAGGTACATCAACGCGGGCGCGCCGAGACCGCCGGCCCCGATCACCAGCACGGATGCTTCCTTCAGGGCGGCCTGGCCGGGGCCGCCGACCTCGCGCAGCACGATGTGGCGGGCGTATCGTTCGAGTTCCTCGGCGCTCAGCATGGGGCGGCTATTTCCTTCCTTGTCGCCACTACCAATACCTCATGGTGAGGAGCGCGTCTTCGCGCGTCTCGAACCATCTGGCACACCGCCTGTTTCCATCCTTCGAGACGCGGCCAAAGCGGCCGCTCCTCAGGATGAGGGGACCTCAAACTCCTTGAACCAGCGCATAGCTGTTGCCGACCAAGCAGATGTGCTTAATTGCGCGTACTTCAATGGACGGGACCTGTCATGAGATCGATGCTGACGGCAACATTGATGGTCGTGGCGATCGGGGCTTCCGCAAGTGCGCAGATGACGCCACCGTCCACTGCGGGCGCCAAGCCGAAACAGGTCACGACCGTGCCGGTCCGCCCCGCGCTGCAGACCCCGGCCGACACCGCCAAAGCGATGGCGCAGGCCGAACGGCTGGCGATCCAGTCCGACCTCGCCTGGGTCGGCGATTACAATGGCGCGATCACGGGCGAAGTCAGCGAGCGCATGGTCGCCGCCATCAAGGCTTTTCAAAAGGCCCGCGGCGGCAAGCCGACCGGCGTGCTCAATCCGCAGGAGCGCGGCATCCTCGCCGAGACCGCAAAGCGGCGGCAGGACGATGTCGGCTGGAAGATCGTCACCGATGCCGGCACCGGCGCGCGGCTTGGGGTGCCCACAAAACTGGTGCCGCAGCAATCCAGTGACGCCAACGGCGCCAAATGGACCTCCCCTACCGGCACCGTGCAGATCCAGCTTGCGCGGAGCAAGGTGGCAAGCCCTTCCACCGCAAAGCTCGCCGAGCAGGAAAAGAAGGAGCCCGCCGGACGCAAGGTGGATTACACCGTGGTCAAGCCGGACTTCTTCGTGCTGTCGGGCATGCAGGGCCTGAAGAAATTCTACGTGCGCGGAACGTTCAAGGGCGACGAGGTCCGCATCCTCACCATCCTGTATGACCAGGCCGTCGAAGGCACCGTGGAGCCGGTGGTGATCGCGATGTCGAGCGCGTTCAACCCGTTCCCGGCGGGCGCGCAGATCGCCGGCCCGCCGCCGCGCAAGACGGTCGAATACGGCACCGGCATCGTCGTCAGCGGCGACGGCGCCATCCTTGCTGACCGTCAGGTCACCGACAGCTGCCTCACGATCGCAATCGCAGGCTTCGGCAACGCCGATCGTGTCGCCGAGGACAAGGACCGTGATCTCGCGCTGCTGCGTATCTATGGCGCACGCGGATTGCAGCCGCTGAACCTCGCCAATGGTGCGGCGAAATCCGGCGTCGAGCTCACCGGCATTGCCGATCCTCAGAATCAGGGCGGTGCGGCGGCCGCGAGCAGCGTCAAGGCCTCGATCGCACCGGCCGGCGGCGGCAACGATCTCGCGCTGTCGCCGGCGCCGGCGCTGGGCTTTTCGGGTGCCGCGGCGCTCGATACGGAAGGCAAGTTCGCCGGCATCGCGCTGTTGAAACCGGTGATGGTGGCGGGACCGGCGAATGGCGCGGCTGCGGCGCAGGCGGCGCTGGTACCAGCCGATAGTGTGCGCGACTTCCTCAAGACCAACGGCGTCAATGCGGCAGGCGGCTCATCGGATGCCAAGGCGGCCGTGGTGCGCGTGATCTGCGTAAGGAAGTAGGCGTCTCCTCATCCCGAGCGCGCCGCGCATCCGCGGCGTTGTCAGCTTGACGCAGATCAACGACAGCCCGGCTGGGCGGTCCACAAATTTCCCTATGAAAGGCCACCATCCGGAAAAGCCATTCGCGGGAACGACGATGAAGCGCTTGTTGACGATAGCGATCGTGGCATTCGCCGCCGGCATGGCCGCTCCCGGGGCGGCCGTTGCGCAATCCCTGCCGCTGCCGACACCCGTCGTGGAGGAGGTCATGGTCAAGACCTCGCTGCTGACGTTCAACGATGCCAACCTCACCGGCAACTACGCGGTGATGTATGCCAAGATGGCCAAGCCGTTTCGCGACAGGTTTACCGCCGATACCCTGAAGCAGGCCTTCAAGGT
>JBAQER010000017.1:0-1920 GCA_049286845.1 Bradyrhizobium sp. | reverse complement strand
GGGATCGGCGGTCGAAACTCCGCCGAATTAGCCGTCAAGCTGCGCAATGCCGATGCGAAAGCGAAATACGAATACGAGCTCGTTGTGCTCGATGACGAATGCAAGCCGAACGTGGCCGTGCAGGTCGCCACCAAGATGGCGGCGGACAAGGAAATCATCGCGGGGGCGACGCATTATTGCTCCGCCACCGCGATCGCTACCGTCGATATTTATCACAAGTTCGGCTTCCCCGTCATCGTGTGGGGCGCAGTGCTGCCGGACATCACCTACCGGAACAAGTATGCGGAGGTGCATCGCGTCAACGGCACCATGATCGACCAGAACGACGCCAACGCCGAACTCATCTCTAAACTCGGTTTCAAGACCGTCGCGGTGATCCACGACACCACCGACTACGGCAAAGGGCACAATTCGTATTTCAGCAAATCTCTCGCCAAGCTGGGTGGTAAGATCGTCGGCACCTTCGGCGTCACCGCAGACCAGCAGGACTTCACCGCCGAACTGACGCAAATCAAGGCACTCAATCCAGAGGTGATCTATTTCGGCGGGCTAACGCCGATCGGCGTGCGCGTCCGCTCGCAGATGGACAAGCTCGGTATCAAGGCTGTGTTCGATGGCACCTCGGGTATCGTGTCGGATGCTTTCATCCAAGGGCTCGGACCGCTCGCCGAAGGTGCACTCGCATTCCGCGAAGGCGCTTCGACCGAGAAGCTGCCGGGCGGGAAATTCTTCCTGGAGAAGTATGCCGCGCAGAAGTACGACAACCCACCGGAAGCTTACGGCGCTTTCTCTTATGCCGCCATGGACCTGATCCTCGACTCAATCGAGAAGGTCGGACCGGATCGCAAGAAGGTCATCGCGGAACTGGCCAACGTAAAGGATCGCGACTCCATCATAGGCAAGATCACGTTCGACGATCACGGCCAGAATACCGTGGCCGTGATCACCAAATATGTGGTGCAGGACGCCAAGTTCGTGGAGTGGGACGACAGCGAATACGCCACGGGCAAGCGCAAGCTCCCCGGACAGAAATAGCCAACAGCGGGACGGGCGGCACCAGCTCCCGTCTCGCTTCCGCCTCCGCGGTGCGCACGGGATCAGAAAAATGGACGTGGGGCTCCTCTCGCAATACATCATGAACGGTCTCATGCTCGGCATGATGTATACGCTCGTCGCCGTCGGCTTCACGCTGTTCTTCGGCGTGCTCGATATCATCAAGTTCTCGCATGGCGATGTTCTGACGGTCGGCGCCTTCACGGGGCTGGCGACCTATATCGGGCTGCGCTCGGTCGGGGTCAGTTCCACCCCACTGTTGCTGCTTGCGGTTCTGGTCGTCGCGATCCTCGCGATGGCGGCACTTGGCATGCTAATCGCGCGCTATCTGGTGCTGCCGCTGCGCTCGGCGCCGGCGCTTAACACGCTGCTGATTACGTTGATGCTCGGCACGGTGCTGCGCGAAATGGTTCGGCTCTTCTACCCGCAAGGCGCCAACCCGAAGCCGTTCCCGGCCTTGCTCCCAACTGATTCCATCAACCTCGGCCAGTTCAACCTGCGGCTCGACAACGCCATCATGCTGGCGACCGGCGTCGCGATCATCGTCGGGCTGCAACTCTTGCTCAACCGCACCAAGCTCGGTCTCGCCATCCGCGCGGTGGCTCAGGATGAAGAGACCGCGCGAACGATGGGTATCAACTTCACCGCCATCGTGCTGATCACGTTCGCGATCGGGTCGGCGCTGGCCGCCATCGGTGGCGTGATGAACGGCCTCTATTACAACGAGATTAATTTCGGCATGGGGCTGTTGCTCGGCGTGATCGGCTTTTCCGCCGCGATCATCGGCGGGCTCGGCAGCATCTACGGCGCCATCTTGGGCGGCTTCCTGTTCGCGGCGTTGCAGACCATCGGCGCCGTCGCACTGCC
>JBAQER010000016.1:0-3099 GCA_049286845.1 Bradyrhizobium sp. | reverse complement strand
GATCAGCACCACCGCCATCGAGACCGCGCCGATGAGCGGATAGCCCTTGACGAAATTGCCGATCGAGAACGGCAGCAGCACGACCGTGGCGATGAGCGCCAGCGCATAGAGGATGCGCTCGCGGTAGGCCGCAACGATCGGCTCGGCGGCGCGGCGCAGTGGTCCGGCGGGAATCGGCTCGTTGCTCATGGCATCGTCATCCGGTGCGATTCTACAAGCCCGCGCCATTGACATGCCGGAAGGCTGATCCGATCATGTCGCCCCCATGCCCGCCATCTCCGCTTCCCCCGCCCTTGCGCGGCTGCGCATCCTCGACCTCACGCGCGTGCGCGCCGGCCCGACCTGCGTGCGCCAGTTCGCCGATTTCGGCGCCGACGTGATCAAGATCGAGAACACCGCGCCCGAGGACATGGGAGGCCCGCGCGAAGGGCCGGATTTCCAGAACCTGCACCGCAACAAGCGCTCGATCACGCTGGATCTCAAGTCGCCCAAGGGCAAGGACATCTTCATGAAGCTCGTGAAGACCGCGGACGTGGTGGTCGAGAACTACCGCCCCGACGTGAAGGACCGCCTCGGCATCGACTATGCGTCGCTGAAGAAGGTCAACAAGCGCATCATCCTCGCCAGCATCTCCGGCTTCGGCCAGGACGGCCCGTACCGCGCGCGGCCGGGATTCGACCAGATCGCGCAAGGCCTGTCGGGCATCATGTCGGTGACCGGCAGGCCCGGCGAGGGCCCGATGCGCGTCGGCTGCGCGGTGGCCGACGTGGGCGCCGGGCTGCTCGCCGCGCTCGGCATCATGACCGCGCTGCTCGAGCGCGAGCACTCGGGCGAAGGCCAGTGGGTGCAGTCCAGCCTGCTGCAGGCGGCGATCCAGCTGCTCGACTTCCAGGCGGCGCGCTACACCATGTCGGGCGAAGTGCCCGGGCAGGTGGGCAACGACCACCCGACCAGCATGCCGACCTCGGCCTACGCGACCGCCGATGGCCACATCAACGTCGCCGCCGCGGGCAACAAGATGTGGCGTATCGTCTGCGAATCGATCGGCCGGCCCGAGCTGATCGAGGATGCGCAATTCAAGACCGCGGAAGGCCGGGCGGAAAACCGCAAGGCCCTGAACAAGGTCATGACAGAGAGCCTGGCGGCGAAGACCAGCAACGAGTGGGTCGCGATCTTCAACAAGGCGGGCGTGCCCTGCGGCCCGATCTACCGCATGGACCAGGTGTTCGCCGACCCGCAGGTCCAGCACATGCAGGTGCGGGCCGAAGTCACGCACCGCCAGCTCGGGCCATTGGGCCTCATCAACCAGCCGGTGAAGCTCTCGCGCACGCCGGCCAAGCTCGTCGCCGCGTCGCCCGAGCGGGGCGAGCATACCGACGAAGTGTTGCGGGAATTGGGGTTTCAGGATTCCGAAATTTCCGATTTCAAGACCCATAAAATCATTTAGGAATAAAAAATGGCAGAAGTGAAAACCTCGATCGACGGCGCGGTCGCCACGGTCCTGTTCTCCAACCCGGCGAAGGTGAACGCCATGAGCTACGACATGTGGCGGGCGGTGCCGAAGGTGTTCGCCGAGCTGGATGCCAATCCGGCGGTGCGCGTGATTGTCTGCGCTGGCGACGGCGAGAAGGCCTTCATCTCCGGGGCCGACATCTCGCAGTTCGAGAAGCTGCGCGGCACGGACGAAGCGCAGGCCGACTACAACAAGGCCGTCGAGCAGGCCTATGGCGCGCCGACGACCTGCAGCAAGCCGGTGATAGCGCGCATCCGCGGCATCTGCATCGGCGGCGGCCTGGGTTTCGCGGCGGCCTGCGACCTGCGCATCTGCTCGGAGGATTCGATCTTCCGCATGCCGGCGGCGCGCCTCGGCCTGGGCTACGGCCCGTCGGGCGTGCGGCGCTTCATGAACGTGCTCGGCGCGGCGAACACCACCGACATCTTCATGTCGGCGCGCAAGTTCGACGCGAAAGAGGCGCTGCGCATGGGCTTTGTCAGCCAGGTGGTGCCGGTGGCGGCCCTGGAAAAGACGGTGGCGGACTACTGCAAGATGGTGGCCGAGAACGCCCCGCTCACCGTCGCCGCGGCCAAGTTCGCGGTGCTGCAGTGGCAGAAGAGCGAACCCGAGCGCGACCTGGCGAAGGCGATGAAGATGGTCGAGGCCTGCTTCGCCAGCGAAGACCACAAGGAAGGCCGCAAGGCTTTCATGGAGAAGCGCATACCGGAGTTCAAGGGAAAATGAGAACGATCTGGGGGTTGCTGTTGGTCTGCTTTTTTACCGGGGCAACCGCACAGACATACCCGGTCAAACCCATCCGGCTCGTGGTCGGGTACCCGCCCGGCGGCTCCGGCGACTTCACCACGCGCCTGATCGCCGACGAACTGGGCAAGGACCTCGGCGTCGCCATCGTCGTCGAGAACCGGCCCGGCGCGGGCGGCTCAATCGCCTCGGAGTTCGTCGCCAAGTCCGCCCCGGACGGCTATACGCTGCTCAACCAGGGCAACCACGCGATCAACAAGAACCTGTACAAGGAGCTGCGCTACAGCGACAAGGATTTCATTCCCGTCTGCCGCGTCGCCAACGGCGCCACGGTGCTGGTGGTGAACAACGACACGCCCTTTAAGAGCGCGATGGAGCTCATCGCCTACGCCAAAGCCAACCCCGGCAAGCTGTTCGCCGCGTCGGCCGGCGTGGGTTCGGCGCCCCACCTCGCGTCGGTCGGCTTCGAGGCGGCCGCCGGCATCAAGTTCAGCACCATCCAGTTCAAGGGCGGCGGGCCCGCGTCGCAATCGTTGATCGCGGGCGACACGCAGGTGATGTTCGCGACCTCGCCGACGGTGATGGGCTTCATCAAGGGCGGGCGCATGCGGCCGCTGATGATCAGCATGCGCAAGGCCTCGCCCTCGATCCCCGGCATCCCGGGCTCCGACGATGCGGGCGTGACCGGCTTCGAATCCACATTCTGGTTCGGCCTGTATGCGCCGGCCGGAACACCGATGGAAATCGTGCGCCGGCTGCACGCCGCCGCATCCAAGGGCCTCGCCAAGCCCGAGATCCGCGACAGGATCGCGCTGCAAGGCATGGACGCGGCGCCCTCGGCC
>JBAQER010000015.1:0-4446 GCA_049286845.1 Bradyrhizobium sp. | reverse complement strand
GGATTGCATTGAGCACGACGCGGCCGAACGGGTTGTCCTCGACACTGAGAACGCGCAGGCCCCGCGCCTGATCCGGCGACGCATTGGCATCCGCGCCTGAACTGGCCGGTTTCGGCGCCTTGGCGCGGGCCAAGGTCACCGTCAGCGTGAAGGTGGCTCCTCCGCCCGGCCGCTGCGCGACGAGGATGTCGCCGCCCATCGCCCGCGCCAGCGCCTTCACCGATGAAAGTCCCAGTCCGGCGCCGCCGAAGCGCGAGGCGATGCTGACATTGGCCTGCGAGAACGGCCGGAACAGGCGTTTGATTTCGTTCAAGGTGAGACCGATGCCGCTATCGGAAACCGAAAAGGCGACGCCGACCTTGCCCCTCGGACCCGATATCGGCTTGACCGCGAGCGCGACGCCGCCCGCTTCCGTGAACTTCACCGCATTGTCGATCAGGTTTTCCAGCGCCGCGCGCAGCCGGACCGGATCGCCGATCACGAAGGCCGGAAGCCTTCCGGAAATCTCGACCTGGGATTGCAAGCCCTTCGCCGTCGCCCGGCCGGCCAGCGAATCCCCGACGCTGCGGGCGAGCGCGCGCAGATCGAAGAAGTCCTGCCGCACGCCAAGCCCGGGACCGCGGCTCCTCGCGGCATCGACAAACAGCGTCGCGAGACTGGCGAGATGCTCGGCGCCTGCCTTGATGGTGTCGACCCAGCGCCGCTCGCGCTCGCCGAGGTCTGATGTCGCCAGGAGATCGCTGATGGCGAGAATTCCGGTGAGCGGCGTGCGGACCTCGTGCGCGAACGCCGCGAGCGCCGCCTCGACCATGCTGGGCGCGGCAGCCGCGGCGGCGCGCTTGCGCGCCTTGCCGGCGGCAACCTCTGCAACACGCTTTTTCGGCGTCCGCTTCTTCGGCGTCCGCGCTGGGCGCTGTGAGCGCGACTTCAACGCCATGATTCCCCCGACCCAAGCCGGCCCCACCATGCCATGGCGGGCGGCGAAGAGTCACGCCGCAGGGGTTTCATGGCAAATTAAGGCAGGCCGACCAGGCCGCGGATGTCGGCGGGCGTCGCACCGCCGGCCCGGAGTTCGCGGATACCGGTGGCCTCCGTCGACTTCGACAGCTTGCGTCCCTCGCCGTCGAGCATCAGGCGATGGTGCCGGTAGGTGGGCTGCGGCAGACCGAGCAGATGCTGCAGCAGCCGGTGCACGCTGGTCGACCAGAACAAATCCCGGCCCCGCACCACATCGGTGACTCCCTGCAAGGCGTCGTCGATCGCCACCGAGAGGTGATAGCTGGTCGGCGTTTCCTTGCGCGCCAGGATGACGTCGCCCCACGCTTCGGGCCGGGCGGCCACCCTGCCGGTTTCGCCGTCGGGACCTTCGCCCTGCTCAACCCAGTTCAGGGCGGGGGCACGCCCGCACGCCGCCGCCATGTCGAGCCGCAGCGCATAGGGGGTATCCGCTTCCAGCAGTCGCGCGCGCTGATCCGGCGACAGCGATTTCGCGGCACCCGGATAGAGCGGCGCGCCGTCGGGATCGCGCGGCCAAGGCGCGTTGGCCTCGCGCTGCGCCACCAGCCTTGCGATCTCGGCGCGGCTTTCGAAACCCTGATAGACCAGCCCCTCTGCCGACAGTTTTCCGAGCGCGGCGCGATAATCCGCAAGGTGCTCCGACTGCCGCCGTACCGGCGTTTCCCAGGCAATACCGAGCCAGCCGAGGTCTTCGTAGATCGCAGCCTCGAATTCCGGCCTGCAGCGGGTCGCATCGATATCCTCGATGCGCAGCAGGAACCGGCCGCCGCTCTGTCGCGCCAGGTCGAAATTCAGCAGCGCCGAAAAGGCGTGGCCGAGATGAAGATAGCCATTGGGGCTTGGCGCGAATCGGAAAACGGGTGGCATGATCCAGATCTCGTCATTGCCGGGCTTGACCCGGCAATCCATCCCTTACGAGATTCTGTTACGATAGGAGATGGATGCGCGGGTCAAGCCCGCGCATGACGATCTTTAGAACTGGCCCACCATGCTCATCCACCTCGAGACTCAGGCCGACCTCGAAGACGCCGTCCATGTGCTGGTGAAGCAGGACCCGCGGCTGAAACCGGTATTCGAGGTCGCCGGAATGCCGGCGCTGCGGCGGCGCGAGCCCGGCTTTGCCGGCCTTGCGCACATCGTCTGCGGCCAGCAGGTGTCGACCGCCAGCGCCGCGGCGATCTGGGGACGCGTCAGCGCCGCGTTCGACCCGTTTCATCATGACGCCCTGCGCAAGGCGCGCGCCGACCGGCTCGGCCGGCTCGGATTGTCGGCGGCGAAGATCAAGACCCTGAAGAATCTGGCCCGCGAGATCGCGACCGAACGGCTCAACCTGGATGTGCTGGCGAACGAGGACGCCGACGCCGCGCACAATACGCTGACCGCGCTGCACGGCATCGGCCCGTGGACCGCCGACGTTTACCTGCTGTTCTGCCTCGGCCATGGCGACGCCTGGCCCGCCGGCGATCTCGCCGTTCAGGAAGCCGTCAAGATCGGCCTCGGCCTGACGACGCGGCCGACCGCGAAACAGATGACGCCGCTGGCGGAGCCCTGGCGGCCGCTGCGCGGCGCCGCGGCGCATCTGTGGTGGAGCTATTACCGGGCGCTGAAAAAGCGCGAGGGCGTGATCGCGGGCTAGATGCATGGCCTGGACAAAAAAGCGAAAACAACCCCATGCAAAGTTAAGTGGACCTCGGCTCGCGGCGCTCGTGCTGCGCTGCGTCCGGGGCGCCAGTGCCCGCGCCCCTACCCCTTCAACCGCGCAGCCGGACCCGATCCTCGCGCGCGCAGGCGGTGACAAAACCGATCACGGCGCGCACCGCCGGGAGTTCGACGAGGTCCGGGTGCGCCAGCAGCCAGAGATCCGACACGCTGGCGAGTTTCTGCGGCGCGACCCGGACCAGATCCGGATAGGCGGCGGCGACCAAGCAGGACAGCGCGGATATCCCGAGACCGGCCCTTGCCGCAGCGAGCATGTCGCCCTGCGACGAACACCGCATCACGACCGTTCCCTGCCGCGTGATTAGGTCGCTCCAGCGCGCCAGATGCGCATTCGACTCCCGGTCGGCAAAGCCGATCACGCTGTGGCCCTTCCATTCGTCGCGGCGTTCCGGCAGCCGCCGCCGCGCCGCGTAGTCGCGCGAGGCATAGAACCCGGTGCCGAGGCGGCCGACCTTGCGGCCGATCAGATTCTCCTCGCCGCTGTCGACCGGTCGCAAGACGACGTCGGCCTCGCGGCGGCGGACGCTGGCCGGGAACGGATGGGTGATGATCTCGAGCTGCAGATGGTCATGCTCGCGCAGAAACACCCCCATCCGCGGCATCAGCCAATGGGCCGCCAGCGTCGCACCGATCGACAGCTTGACCACACCGCGGGCATTCCGCCCGGTCGCCGACACCGCGGCTTCGGCACGCAGCGCCGCGGCGGCCATCGCCTCGACGTGCTCGCGAAACTTGCGTCCCTGCGCCGTCAGCGAAAGACCTTCATTGGACCGCGCGAACAGCCGCGTGCCGAGTTGCTCCTCCAGCACGGCGATGTTGCGGCCCACCGTCGGATGGCTGGAGCGCAACTGTCGCGCCGCCGCCGCGAAGCTGTGGGTCTCTGCCACCGCGACGAAGGTCTTGCAAAGGTCCCAGTCCATCGGCGTCCTCGCCTCCCGCGTCTTTGCTGTTCATTCCTGGAAGATTGTCCGTTCAATATTGAACAGCCTCCGGGCACCCGTCCAGCCCTATAATGTGCGGCATCGGGCCGGCGCCATGCGGCGCAGACCGCTTCGCCGGCCGGCACTTGCAAACAATAAACCGACGCGTTCCGGACCCAGGCCGGCCTCGCGTTTTAGAAGGGATGGATGAAATGCCGCTACCTGCTTCGCTCGTCGATACGCTCGAACTGCCCGTGGTGGGCTCGCCGCTCTTCATCGTGTCCGGCCCCGAACTCGTCATCGCCCAATGCAAGGCCGGCGTGGTCGGCTCGTTCCCGGCGCTCAACGCGCGTCCGGTGGAAAAGCTCGGCGAGTGGCTGACGCGCATCGAGAACGAACTCGGCGAATACAAGGCGCTGCATCCGGAGAAAAAGGTCGCGCCCTACGCGGTCAACCAGATCTGCCATGCCTCCAACGACCGGCTGATGAAGGACATGGAGACCTGCGTCAAGCACAAGGTTCCGATCATCATCACCTCGCTGCGGCCGCCGCTGGAGATCGTCGAGGCCGCGCACTCCTACGGCGGCGTGGTGTTCCATGACGTCATCAACGTGAAGCATGCCCGCAAGGCCGCCGAGCAGGGCGTCGACGGACTCATTCTGGTCTGCGCCGGCGCCGGCGGACATGCCGGCACGCTGTCGCCATTCGCGCTGCTGCGCGAGGTGAAGCAATGGTTCAAGGGCACCATCCTGTTGTCGGGCGCGATCTCCGACGGCTGGAGCATTGCTTC
>JBAQER010000014.1:0-3305 GCA_049286845.1 Bradyrhizobium sp. | reverse complement strand
CGCTCGGACTGCGCGAGCATCCGGAGTTCCAGCGTCTCCATGCCGCGGTGGATGACCCAGGCATTGAAGGGAGAAATCGTCGGGCCGGCGGTGCGCAGGAAGGCGACCAGGCCGTCCATCACGGGGCCGTTGGCGCCGCAGACCGCGCCGCCCAGCACCCTTCCCTGCCCGTCGAGATGCTTGGTCGCAGAATGCACGACGAAATCGGCGCCGAGCGCAATCGGCCGCTGCAGCGCAGGCGTGCACAGCACGTTGTCCACGACGAGCGCGGCGCCCGCCTTCTTCGCCAGCGCCGCGAGGGCCGCGATGTCGGCGACCTCGCCGAGCGGGTTGGACGGAGTTTCAAGGAACAGCAGCTTCGTCGCCGGGCGCAGCGCGCGCTGCCACCCGTCGAGACCCGATGGCGCAACGAAGGTGGTCTCGACGCCGAACTTCGACAACAGCGTCGCGTAGAGCTGCACGGTGGCGCCGAACACGGCGTTCGAGCACACCACGTGATCGCCAGCCTTGAGCAGGACCATCGAAAGGCTCAGGATCGCCGACATGCCCGAGGCCGTTGCAACGCAGGCGTCGGCGCCTTCGAGCGCCGCAAGACGATCCTGCATCATGGTCACCGTCGGATTGGTGTAGCGCGAGTAGACGTAGCCCTCGCCGGCGCCGGGCGCGCCGAAGCCCGCCGCAGCCGCGGCTGCATCCTCGAATACAAAACTTGACGTGAGGAACAGCGCCTCGGAATGCTCGCCGAACTCGCTGCGCTGGGTGCCCGCGCGCACGCCCAGGGTGGAGATATCCTGCTCTTTGGCCATAAAAAAACCCGATCCTTTCTTCTAAGCGGACCGGGTCATTTCGGCACGCTTTAGCTGGATTTATAGCGCGCCCGCAAGCTGTATCAAATCGGCGCGAAAAAAGAATTATAGCAAAATTTCAGCCGTTCGCCACCAGGTTCAGGTCCAACTGGGCGCCCTCGTCGTCCTCGGCGTCCCGTTGCGCATCGCGGCGGCTCTCCACCACGTGCAGGTAGTCGGCGGTCACGTCGCCGGTGACGTAGCGGCCGTCGAAGCAGGAGGCCTCGAAATTGACGAGCTTCGGATTGACCTCGCGCACCGCCTCGATCAGCGCGTCCAGATCCTGGTAGATCAGAGCGTCGGCGCCGATTTCGGCGGCCACTTCGTCCTCGCTGCGGTGCGCGGCAATCAGTTCCGCGCGGGTCGGCATGTCGATGCCGTAGACGTTCGGGAACCGCACCGGCGGCGCGGCGGTGGCGAAGAACACTTTGCGCGCGCCGGACTCGCGCGCCATCTGCACGATCTCGTGGCTGGTGGTGCCGCGCACGATGGAGTCGTCCACCAGCAGCACGTTCTTGCCCTTGAATTCGACGCCGATCACGTTCAGTTTCTGGCGCACCGAGCGCTTGCGCACCGCCTGGCCTGGCATGATGAAGGTGCGGCCGATATATCGGTTCTTTACGAAGCCCTCGCGGTAAGGCACTCCAAGGCTCATCGCCAGCTGCAGCGCCGAGGGCCGGCTCGAATCCGGGATCGGGATCACCACGTCGATGTCGAGGTCCTTGTAGTCCCGCTTGATTTTCTCGGCCAGCTTCTCGCCCATGCGCAGGCGCGCCTCGTAGACCGAGGCGCCGTCGATCAGCGAATCCGGGCGGGCGAGGTAGACGTATTCGAAGATGCACGGGTTGAGCGAGGTGCTGTCCGCGCATTGCTGGCTGTAGAAGTTGGCGTCTTCGTCGATGAACACCGCCTCGCCGGGGGCGACGTCGCGCAGCACGCGGAAGCCGAGCGCCTCCACCGCCACCGATTCGGAAGCGATCATGTACTCGATGCCGTCTGCGGTCTCGTTGTAGCCGATCACCGCGGGCCGGATGCCGTAGGGATCGCGGAAGGCGAGCACGCCGTAGCCGGCGATCATCGCGATCACGGCATAGGCGCCGCGAACGCGGCGGTGCACATTGGCGACTGCGGTGAAGATCGCCTGCGGCTCGAGACGGAGCTTGACCGAGCCCTTCTCCAGTTCGTGCGCCAGCACGTTCAGCAGCACTTCGGAATCCGAGTTGGTATTGATGTGCCGCAGGTCCTGGCGGAACATCTCTTCCTTGAGTTTCTCGGAGTTGGTCAGGTTGCCGTTATGGCCCAGCACGATGCCGAACGGCGAGTTCACGTACAGCGGCTGGGCCTCGGCCGAGTTGGAGGCCGAGCCGGCGGTCGGATAGCGGCAATGGGCGATGCCCACGTGGCCGGGTAGCGAGCGCATGTTGCGCGTGCGGAACACGTCGCGCACCATGCCGGTGCCCTTCTGCATGTGGAAGGTCTTGTTTTCGCTGGTGACGATCCCCGCGGCGTCCTGGCCGCGGTGCTGCAGGAGCAGCAGGCCGTCATAGAGCAGCTGGTTAACGGGCGAGCGAGCGACAATGCCCAGAATGCCGCACATCGGTAACGACTCCCGGTGTGACTAAGTGTCAATCATAACGCAAGCGTTCGGCGAACGTTTGCGGCAACAGCGGCTTGAGCAGGCCCGCCGCCTGTGCGAGCAGCGGCCCGCTCGAAGAGTCCCGCCAGTAAGGCTGGCGAGGCGCGCTTGTCAGACCGGCAATCAGCGCCGCCGCCGCGATGATCAGCAGGCCGCGCCCGGCGCCGAATCCCGCCCCGAGCGTGCGGTCTGTGCCGCCCAGCCCGACCGCGTTCACGACCTTCGATAACAGCAGGCCGGCCAGCGAGGTCAGGATCAGTGAACCGATGAAGACCGCGGCATACGCTGCAGCAACGCGCCATTCCGGGGTGGGGATCATCTGCGGCATGGCCGGGCCCAGAGGCCCCGCCAGCAGGTTGGCCGCAAGAAACGCAATGACCCATCCGAGTATCGAGATCACCTCGCGCACCAGTCCGCGCCAGGCGCCGACCAACACGGAAACGGCGAATACGCCGACCACGGCGTAGTCCAGCCAGGTCATCTCAGGATTTGGTCGCGACGTTGCCCGGCTTCAATCCCAGGTCCTTCAGCTGCTGCAGGACCCTGTCCGCCGCATCGCGGCTTGCGAACGGCCCCGCCCGCACTCGCGTGACCGTGCCGGCCTTGGTAGCGATCGGTTCCGTGTAAAAGGGGATTTTCGCAGCCTTGAGCCGGTCGATCACGCTGCTCGGATCGACATAGGCACCGGCAGGGACAATGAACTGCTCGCCTGCCAAGGCTGCCTCGGCCTTGGCGCGCTCGACGACCGGCGCAGGCGCCGGCTTTTCCGCCGCTTTCTTGACCACGATCTCGATCTTCGGCGCAGGCTTTTCGGCCGGCGCGTC
>JBAQER010000013.1:0-6564 GCA_049286845.1 Bradyrhizobium sp. | reverse complement strand
GGTCACGTCCTCGCCGGCGATCAGGGCTTCGGCCGCGCGATACGTCAGCGCGCGCAATAGTTCGACCTCGGTCTGCATTTCCGCCAGCTTGAAATGGACGGTCTGGTTGTCGAGGATGCTCTGGCCGAACGCCTTGCGGTTGCGGGTGTATTCGATGGTCTCGTTGATGATGAATTCATGCGCCTTGAGGCAGGCCGCCGCGCCCCACAGCCGCTCCTCCTGGAACTGGATCATCTGGTAGGTGAAGCCCTTGCCTTCCTCACCGATGCGGTTGCGCTTCGGCACTCGCACATTGTCGAAGAAAATCTGTGCGGTGTCGGAGGAGCGCATGCCCATCTTGTCGAGCTTGCGCGCGACCTGCACGCCCTTGCTCTTCATCGGTACGCAGATCAGCGACTTGTTGCGATGGACCGGCCCGTCGCCGGTATTGGCGAGCAGGCAGATCCAGTCGGCCTTGACGCCGTTGGTGATCCACATCTTGCCGCCATTGATGACGTAGTCGTCGCCGTCGGAGCGCGCGCTGGTCTTGATCGAGGCCACGTCCGAGCCGGCGCCCGGCTCCGACACGCCGATGCAGGCGACCGCGTCGCCTGAAATCGCCGGCGCCAGGAATTCGCGCCGCACTTCGTCCGAGCCGAACCGCGCCAGCGCCGGTGTCGCCATGTCGGTCTGCACCCCGATCGCCATCGGCACGCCGCCGCAATGGATCGCGCCGAGCTCTTCCGCCATCATCAGCGCGTAGCTGTAATCGAGCCCCTGGCCGCCGAACTCGGTGGGCTTGTTGAGGCCGAGAAAGCCGAGATTGCCGAGCTTCTTGAACAGCTCATGAGAGGGGAACTGTTCCGCCTTCTCCCATTCGTCGACGAATGGATTGATCTCGGCCGCGATGAATTTCTGCAGGATGCGGCGGGGTTCTTCGTGGTCTGCGGTGAAGATCATTTTTTCTCCTGTCATTCCGGGGCCCTCGCATCGTTTCACGCGCGGTCTGCTCCCCTCCCCCCGCGCAGCGGCGGGGAGGGGTCGGGGGTGGGGGGTCTATCCACGTGTACTACTCGCAGCGAATCTGCGGAGGCACCCCCCACCCCCAACCCCTCCCCGCCACGCGCGACGCGCGTGGAGGGAGGGGAGTAAAGCTGAGCTACCCCTCGCACACACCCTCAGCGACAAGCGAAACGACGCAAGTTGATAGCCCCTATTCACAACCCCATCTGCCTTGAGGCCAGATCCTTCATGATCTCCTCGGTGCCGCCGCCGATGGCGTTGACCTTGACCTCGCGGTAGATGCGCTCGACCTTGATGCCGCGCATGAAGCCGGCGCCGCCGAAGATCTGCACCGCTTCGGAAGCGCAGAACGCCATGGTCTGCGTCGCCTGGTTCTTCATCATGCAGATCTCGGCAACCGGGCTTTCGCCCTGCCCGAGACGCCATGCCAGCATTTCCAGCATCGCTTGCGACGCCGCGACCTTCTGCGCCATGTCCACCAGCTTGTGGCGGATCACCTGGTGCTGGGCGATCGGCTTGCCGAAGGTCTGGCGTTGCCTGGCGTAGGCGATCGCGTCCTCGACGCAGACCCGGGCATAGGCCGTGCAGCTCGCCGCCATACCCATGCGCTCGCTGTTGAAATTCTGCATGATGAGCTTGAAGCCCTGGCCTTCCTCGCCGATCAGGTTTTCGGCCGGCACGCGGCAATCGTCGAAATGCAAGGTCGCGGTGTCCGACGCCCACCAGCCCATCTTCTTCAGCTTGGTGCGCGACAGGCCCGGCGTATCGCCTTCGATCAGCAGCAGGCTGACGCCACCCGGGCCCTCGCCGCCGGTGCGCACCGCCACCGTCAGATAGTCGGCGCGCATGCCCGAGGTAATGAAGGTCTTTTCGCCGCTGACGATGTAATGGTAGCCGTCGCGGCGCGCCTTGGTTCTGAGATTGGCGACGTCGGATCCGCCGCTCGGTTCGGTGATCGCGAGCGCGGAGATCTTCCGGCCCGACAGCACCTGCGGCAGCACCCGCGCCTTGATTTCAGGACGGGCGGCGCGCGCGATCGGCGGCGAGCCGATGGTGTGGCTCATCAGGCTCGCACTGACCCCGCCGGCGCCGGCCCGGGCCAGCTCCTGCGAGGCCACGATTTTCATGAACTGGTCGGCGTCAACGCCGCCATATTCTTCCGGGAATCCCAGTCCCAGGAGGCCGATGGCCGAGGCCTTCCGATAGAGCTGGCGGGGAAACTCGCCCGCTTCGTCCCATTCATGGGCGTAGGGCTCGATTTCCTTGTCGACAAAGCGGCGCACCACGTCGCGAAAGGCTTCGTGTTCGGCGGTGTAGAATGGGCTGGCCATCCGCTTCGCTCCGTTGATTTGATTGCGGCGCACGATGTCCGGAAACGGCTGCTCTAACTTGCGTCGAGTGGCTGGGGCCGCGGAGATGGAATCGATAGGCCGCGGCGTACTGGATCCCCGCATACGCGGGCCGGTCGCGCCACAGCCCAGCGCCTCGACGCAAGACTGTATCCCGATACGGCCGCCAACTGAATGACAGGGCGTAAAATCAAGCAATCGCGCGGCGCAAGATCGCCACATCCCAGGAGGAGACTTTGCCGGTTCGCCATTACGACTGGATCACGCATTTCGGCCGCCGCACGCCGGACAAGCCGGCGGTGGTCGACCTCGGCAGCGGGCGCAGTTTCACCTACGCGCAGTTCGATTCCCGGATTTCGCGCCTCGCCGCGCATCTGCGCGACCGGCTGAAGGTCAAGCGCGGCGACCGCGTCGCCGTGCTGGCGCTGAACACCACCGATACGCTGGAAGTGCAGTTCGCCTGTGGGCGGATCGGCGCGGTGTTCCTGCCGCTGAATACCCGCCTCACCGTCCCCGAGCTGCAATACATCGTCGGCGATGCCGCGCCTGTGCTGATGATCCACGATGCGGAGCTGGCCGAGGTCGCGCTGACAGTGGCGAAAAAGTGCAACGTGGCCTCGGCGCTGCTGCTCGGACCCGATGGTTCCTACGAGGCCGCGATCGCGGCCGCCAGGCCGCTCGACAAGGTCGAACTCGTCACGCTCGATGACATCTCGACCATCATGTACACCTCGGGCACCACGGGCCAGCCCAAGGGCGCCATCATCACCCACGGCATGACGTTCTGGAACTGCGTCAATCTCGGCGGCCCGGCCTATGTCTCGCCGTCGACGGTGCTGCTCACCGTGCTGCCGCTGTTCCATACCGGCGGGCTCAATTGCTACACCAACCCGGTGCTGCATGCCGGCGGCACCGTGCTGATCATGCGCGCCTTCGATCCCGGCGCAGCGCTGCAGCTGATCAGCGATCCCGCACGCGGCATCAACCAGTTCTTCGGCGTGCCCTCGATCTACCAGTTCATGGCGCAGCATCCTTCGTTCGCCACGTCCGACTTCAGCCGCCTCATCATCGGTGGCGTCGGCGGCGCGCCGATGCCGGTGCCGCTTTTGAAAGTGTGGGAGGAGCGCGGCGTCGCGCTGCAGCAGGGCTACGGCATGACCGAGACCAGCCCCGCGGTATTGACACTCGACAAGGAGGACGCCGTGCGCAAGGCCGGCTCCTCCGGCAAGCCAGTGCTGCATACCGAAGTGCGCATCGTCCGTCCCGACGGATCGGACGCCGGCGTCGGCGAACTCGGCGAATTATGGGTGAAGGGGCCGAACATCACGCCCGGCTACTGGAACCGGCCGGACGCCAATGCCTCGTCCTTCACCGACGGCTGGCTGCATACCGGCGACGCGGCGCGGATCGACGACGAAGGCTTCTACTACATCGTCGACCGCTGGAAGGACATGTACATCTCCGGCGGCGAGAACGTCTATCCGGCCGAGGTCGAGAACGTGCTGCATCAGCTCACCGCGATCGCCGAAGCCGCCGTGATCGGCATCCCCAGCGAGCAATGGGGCGAAACCGGCATGGCCATCATCGCGATCAAGCCCGGCCACAGCATCACCGAGGCGGAGATTCACGCGCATTGCGAGCAAAACCTCGCGCGCTTCAAGCGCCCGCGCCTGATAAAATTCATCGACGCGCTGCCGCGCAACGCCACCGGCAAGATCCACAAGCCGACCCTGCGCGCGAATTTCGGCGCGGCGAAGATTACGGACAAGGCCACAGTTTCGTAAGGAACTCGCGTAATACCCTCTCCGTCGTCCCGGCCTTGAGCCGGGACCCCAGCGTGAGCGCAAGCGCTCATCGCGGCACCGCGGCTTATCGTTTTAGCTCCGGAGTAAAGACCTTCATCCCACAACAGACGGCCGGGGTTATGGGTCCCGGCCCAAGGCCGGGACGACAATTGTTGATGCTGTTCCTAATCATACACGAACGCCGCATCGTCGAGGTCGATCGCCGGGATTTCATCCTTCTCGGCCCAGTAATCCTGGCTGTGCTGCCATTCCGGCTTGTCGCCGCGCTTGGGCAACAGATGCATATTGCGCATCATATAACCGGGATTGAAATTCTCCGGGTCGATCCAGGATGCGAGCTGCATGTTGCCTTCCTGCGGCCGCAACGCCGGCACCACCTTCTTCGCGCCCTTCTCCTTCATGTGCGCCAGCAGCCGGCAAACGAAGTCCGCCACCAGATCGGTGCGCAGCGTCCAGCTGGCGCGGAAATAGCCGAACACCCAGGCCATGTTCGGGATGCCGGTGAACATCATACCGCGATAGGTGACGGTGTCGGAGAAATCGAGCGGCTTGCCGTCGATCTCGAATGCGATGTCGCCGAGCACATTGAGGTTAAACCCGGTCGCGGTGACGATGATGTCGGCTTTGAGTGTCTCGCCGGATTTCAGCAGGATGCCGTCCCTGGTGAAGCGGTCGATCTCGTCGGTCACCACCGAGGCCTTGCCGCTCTTGACCGCCTCGAACAGGTCGGCGTCGGGCACGAATGCGATGCGCTGCCGCCATGGCCGGTATTTCGGGGTGAAATGCTTCTCGACGATGTCATCCGAACCGGGCCCGAGCGCGGCGCGAATGCCGTTGAGCAATTCCTGCTTGATCTTCTCGGGCTCGGTAAAGGAGAGGCGGGTGAACAGGTCCTGATCGAACAGGATCTTGCGGCGCACGATCTCGTGGATCCATTCCTCCTTGACCTGCAACTGACGGAGCTGTTCGGCGAGTTCGATGGCGTTGCGGCCGGTCCTGAAATAGGTCGGCGAACGCTGCAGCATGGTGACATGCTCGCACTTGTCGGCAATCGCCGGGATCAGCGTCGCCGCGGTCGCGCCGGAGCCGATCACCACGACCTTCTTGCCCGACAGGTCCAGATCCTCGGGCCAGCGCTGCGGATGGATGATGCGGCCCTTGTAATCCGCCATTCCCTGCCATTCCGGGGTGTAGCCTTCGGAATGACGGTAATAGCCCTGGCACATCCAGAGGAAGTTCGCGGTGAAGGCGCGGGCCTCGCCGCTGGCCTGGTCGACCGCTTCGACGGTCCATCGATTGGTTTCGCTCGACCACTTCGCCGAATTGATGCGATGGCGGTAGCGGATGTGCCTTGCAAGATCGTTCTCGTCGATCACCTCGCTCATATAGGCGCGGATTTCGTCAGCGGTCGCGATCGGCGGACCGACCCAGGGCTTGAAGCGATAGCCGAAGGTGTGCAGGTCGCTGTCGGAGCGGATGCCCGGGTATTTGTGGGTCAGCCAGGTCCCGCCAAAATTTTCCTGCTCTTCCAGCACGACAAAGCTGGTGCCCGGGAGCTGCTTGGTAAGGTGATAGGCGCTGCCGACGCCGGAAATGCCGGCGCCGACGATCAGGACATCGAAATGCTCAACCGCCTGTGCGGCGGACATGGTGCGGAGGGGCGCGGTTACATTCATGGTTTTCGTTCTTCTCCCGATTTGCAACTCGTTAGCAGCTTGCCTGTAGAGCCTTTTCCGTTCCGATTGAATCGGAACGGGGCTCTATCTTTTTGTTTTGACGCGTTTTCTTCACGCGAACCGGTATCCACTTCGCTTGAAAACGCTCTACTGACCAATCATTGGCCGCACAATGCGCCAGATCAATCCGCGAATTCACAGTACAGAGCCCCATTCGCGCGCGGTCTGCAAAATCCAGTCCCGGTAAAGCGTCAGCGGCGTGACGCCGGTGAGTCCGCCGCAGCCCGCGGCGCCGTTCGGCCCGGTCGACCAGCTGACGACGCCGACGATGACGGCGCCGCTCTGCTTGTCCTCGAACACCGGTCCGCCGGAATCCCCGGTGCAGGCGCCAAGTCCGTCGCGCGTGCCCTGCCCAACCGGATCGACCAAGCGAATTTGCAGCGTCCCCGGCTTGCCGGTCGCGACCAGGCCGGCGACACGAATGGTCCCTCCGCTCTTGCCGTCGCCGCGAACGACGACACCGATGCCGGCGATGGTGAAGCGGCTGCCGACGACGATGGGGATGGCCGGGACGCCAAGCAGCGCCGGGCTCTTCCCCTTCGCCGCGGCTTCGAGCTGCAGCACCGCCACGTCGGCGGTGGCGCGATGCGAAGTCATCGCCTTCATACTGAAGGCGGGATGGATAGCGACGGTCTTGACGTCCTGCAGTTGCGGCTGCCGGTCCGCGCCATA
>JBAQER010000012.1:0-10750 GCA_049286845.1 Bradyrhizobium sp. | reverse complement strand
GGCCGCGTGATAAGATTCGAACCATGGAAACGCTCGACTAGGCCGGCACCGGCGCAACAATCCTCCGGTAAAGGTGCCAGGTGGTGTGGCCGAGCACCGGCAGCGTCACCACGAGGCCGAGGAAATACGGCAGCGCCGAGACCACCAGCAGCACGACGATGACGGCGGCCCATCCGATCATCGGCACCGGGCTCGCCACCACCGAGCGCACGCTGGTGATCATCGCGGTGATGAAATCGACGTCGCGGTCGAGCAAAAGCGGGAACGACACCACCGTCAGCGAGAACAGGACCAGCGACAGCGCCGCGCCGACCGCATTGCCGATGGCGAGGAACCACAGTCCTTCGCTGGTGGTGAGCACCACGGTGATGAATTCCTTCAGGCTCGAGAACGAGGCGTTGAGCCCGATCAGGAGCGCGATCAGCAGGCGGACCTGATACATCCAGATCACGAAGATGAACAAGGTGACGAACGCCATCCAGCCGATTTCGCTGCGCGACTTCACCGTGGACCAGATGCCCGATATCGAGACGGTTTGACCGGCTTCGCGCCGGCGGCTGACTTCATAGAGGCCGATCGCGACGAACGGACCGAGCAGCGCAAAACCGGCGGCGAGCGGATAGGCCAGATAGACCATGCCGAACGCGGTCAGGCAGAGCAGGATGACAATGCCGCCGCCGGCATAGAGCGCGCCGAAGGCCAGCCCATAGAACGGCATAGCCTGGAAATCGCGCAGGCCCTGCCCCAGCGCCTCGGCGATATCGGCCGCCGTAATCCGCCGCACCACCGGATCGACCTTGCCGGAAATCGACGCCATCGGTTTCCCCCTCCCTAATTTTTCGCATTGGGGCAGGCGGCAGCTTGCCGCGTATTGATCTGGGTCAAATCAGGCGGTGGTTCTCGATGAGCGTGGCAGCGCTCCAGCCTGGTCGGTCGTCGTACGCGGGCTTGACCCGCGTATCCAACAATCTTCACGAGAGTCTTGCAAAGCGGGATGGATTGCCGGGTCAAGCCCGGCAATGACGGCCGTGTGCCGCCTACCCCAGCGTCCGCAATTCCCGGCGCAACACCTTGCCGGTCGCGGTCATCGGCAGGGTGTCGGTGAATTGCACGAAGCGCGGATACTCATGGGCGGCGAGCTGCACTTTCACGAAATCCTGGATCTCGCGCGCCAGCGCGTCGCTCGGTGCGAAGCCCGGCCGCAGCACGACCCAGGCCTTGATCGATTCGGTGCGGATCGGATCGGGGATGCCGACCACCGCCGACATCGCAACCGCCGGATGCTTCATCAGCGTGTGCTCGATCTCCGAAGGACCAACACGATAGCCTGCGGTCGTGATCACGTCGTCCTCGCGGCTGACGTACCAGAAGTAACCGTCCTCATCCTGGATGCCGAGATCGCCGGTGAGCAGGAACCCGCCGGCATATTTCTTCGCGGTGGCTTCCGGGTTGCGCCAGTATTCGAGCATGGTGCAGGGAACGGGCTGGCGCACGCCGATGATGCCGCGCTGTCCCCTCGGCAATTCCTCGCCCTTGTCGTTGACGATGCGGACGTCGAAGCCGGGCGTCGCCTTGCCCATTGAGCCCGGCCGGATCGGAAACAGTTTCGAGTTGCTGCCGATCACGAGATTGCATTCGGTCTGGCCGAACACTTCGTGAGCGTCGATGCCGAAGGTGGCGCGGACCCAGTCCAGCAGTTCGCCGCCGAGCGACTCGCCGCCGGTGAAGATAGAGCGCAGCCTGACGCCTTCATGCTTGACGCCGGCCTGCCGCATCAGCTTCAGCGCGGTCGGCGGCAGGAACACGTTGCGGATGCCGAAATCGGCCATCATCGCCATCGCCGCCTGCGGCTCGAATTTTCGCGCGCGGTGACCGACGATCGGCACGGCGTGATACCAGGCGGCGAACAGCGCGTTGATCAGCCCGCCGATCCAGGCCCAGTCGGCCGGCGTCCACATCAGGTCGCCGGGCTTGGGCAGGAAGTCGTGGCACATCTCGATATTGGGCAGATGGCCGAGCACCACGCGGTGGGCATGCAGCGCGCCCTTGGGATTTCCCGTGGTGCCGGAGGTGTAGATGATCACGGCGGGATCGTCGGCCGAGGTATCGACGGTCGTAAAGTCGGGGGATGCCGCCTTCAACGACGGCCAGAACGGCTTTGTTTCGGCCGGCGCGGAAGCGGCGACGACATAGATGTTCTTCAGCTCCGGCAAGCGGTCGCGAATTTTTGCCAGCTTCTCGTAACCGGCCTCGTCGGTGACGATGGCTTTGGCGCCGGAATTCGACAGCCGGAATTCCAGCGCGTCCTCGCCGAACAGGGTGAACAACGGGATCGACACGAAGCCTGCGCGAAACGCCGCCAGATGCACGATCGGCAATTCCAGCGACTGCGACAGGAACACCGCGACGCGGTCGCCGCGAACGAGACCGTCGGCCTTCAGCACATTGGCGAAGCGACGGGAGAATTCGGCGACCTCGTCGAACGAGGTCCGTGTCGCGGCACCATCCTCATCGACATAGATCAGCGCCAGCCGACCGGAGCCGTCGGCATGGCGGTCGCAGCAGGCGGTGGCGACATTGAACCGCGCCGGAATGTCCCAGCGGAAGTTGCGGTAGAGCTCGTCGTAACTGGAGGCTTCGGTGAGCATGTGCGAGGCCCTTGGTCGTCCCATGATTGTTTTCGTCATGGCCGGGCAAGAGCGCGAAGCGCGTCTTCGCGTCAGTTGTCCCGGCCATCCACGCCTTGCTGGCTTGTGGTCAGTTTTAAGGACATGGATGCCCGGCACAAGGCCGGGCATGACGTCGCGAGGCTCTTTGTAGCCTTACCCGGATCGCAGCGTTAAGAAGACAGCGCCGCCTTCACCATGCCGCTGGCCTTGCCGAAATCCATCTGCCCGGCATATTTCGCCTTCAGCACTGATATCACCTTGCCCATGTCCTTCATGCCGGCCGCATTGGTCTCGGCGACGGCGGCCGCGATCGCAGCCTTGACGTCGTCGTCCGACATCTGCTTCGGCAGATAGGCGGAGATGATCGCGATCTCCTCGCGCTCCTGCGCGGCGAGTTCGGCGCGGCCGCCCTTGTCGTAGAGCTCGACCGATTCCTGACGCTGCTTGATCATCCTCTGGAACACGCCGAGGAGATCCGCGTCAGTCAGGGGCGGCTTGCCTTCGCCGCGCGCGGCGATATCGGCGTTCTTGATGGTCGAATTGACCATGCGCAGCGTGGAGAGCTTGCGCTCGTCCTTGGCCCGCATCGCGTCCTTGACCGCATTGTTGATGTCGTCGCGCAGCATCGTCCTGTCCTTTGTAACCTTCAGGGCACTGATCTAGGCCGTTCGCAGCGTCAGAACAACTAGTTCCGCAGCCATTCGGCCAGCGCTTCGGCGGTCGCCTGCGGCTGTTCCGGCTGCGGGAGGTGACCGCAATTCGGCAGGATCACAAGCTTTGCGCCGGGAATGCCGTTCGCCATTTCCACCGACAGCGAATTCGGGATGGTGTTGTCCTCGTCGCCTGTCAGCACCAGCGTTGGACACTTGATCCACGCCAGCGTCGGCCGGGAGTCCGGCCGGGTCATGACGGCGGTCTGCTGGCGGACAAAGGCCTCCGCCCCGACGTCGTCGCCCATGTCGTAGACCAATTGGAGCAGGGCAGCGTCGCCGCGCCGCGACGGATGCACGAAGCCGGGAAACAGTTCATCGAGGATGGCGCGGAATTCGCCTTCTTGCGCGCGGGCGATCTGGCCGCGGCGGCGCGCGGTGGCCTCCGGCGTATCCGGCCGCGCCTGGGTGTTGAGCAGCGCCAGCTTCGCCACCCGATCCGGCGCCTGCCGCATGATCTCGAAGGCGATGTAGCCGCCCATCGAGTGGCCGGCCAGCGCGAAACGCGGCGGCGCTTCGGCCAGGATCCGGCGCGCGATGGCGCCCATATTGTCGTCGCGGATGTGGTTGGCGACCGTCACCGGGCCGAACCGCCACATGGCCGGGATCACAGGCGCATAAATCCGCGGCGATGACACCAGCCCGGGAACGAGCAGAATCGGCATCGTATTGTCCATGCTCGGCTCCGGATTGGGCGTTTTTCGGGGCAATTCGGCCTTCAGCGGGGAACCGCAGATTAGGTCGCCCGCACCTTCTGTCAAATATGCGCAAAACCGCATGTGAATCCGCGTTTTCCGGCTTTGACGGGTGGGAATGCTGCGACTATGTAATGCGCTCATGACATCAACAGAAAACAACCCAGCCTGGCCGGACCACAAACCGACCGCGCTCCTCGTGCTTGCCGATGGCACCGTGCTGGAGGGTTTCGGCCTCGGCGCGGAAGGCCAGGCGGTCGGCGAAGTCTGCTTCAACACCGCGATGACCGGCTATGAGGAGATCCTCACCGATCCCTCCTATGCCGGGCAGCTCATCACCTTCACCTTCCCGCATATCGGCAATGTCGGCACCAACGACGAGGACATCGAGACGGTGAACATGGCGGCGACGCCGGGCGCGCGCGGCGTGATCCTGCGCAGCGCCATCACCGATCCCTCGAACTACCGCGCCACCAACCATCTCGACCAGTGGCTGAAGGCGCGCGGCATCATCGGCATTTCCGGCATCGATACCCGCGCGCTGACCGCGCTGATCCGCAACAAGGGCATGCCCAATGCCGTGATCGCGCACGCCAAAGACGGCCAGTTCGACCTGCACGGCCTGAAGGAAGAAGCGCGCGAGTGGCCCGGTCTCGAAGGCATGGACCTGGTGCCGATGGTCACCTCGGCCCAGCGCTTCACCTGGGACGAAACGCCGTGGGTCTGGCAGAAGGGTTTTGGCCGGCAGACCGATCCCGAGTTCAACGTGGTGGCGATCGACTACGGCATCAAGCGCAACATCCTGCGGCTCCTGGCCGGCGAAGGCTGCAAGGTCACCGTGGTGCCGGCGACCACGTCCGCCGAAGACATCCTGGCGATGAAGCCCGACGGCGTGTTCCTGTCGAACGGCCCCGGCGACCCCGCCGCGACCGGCAAATATGCGGTGCCGGTGATCCAGAAGCTGATCTCTTCGGGCACCCCGACCTTCGGCATCTGCCTCGGCCACCAGATGCTCGGCCTCGCGGTCGGCGCCAAGACCATGAAGATGCATCAGGGCCATCACGGCGCCAATCATCCGGTCAAGGACGAGACCACCGGCAAGGTCGAGATCACCTCGATGAACCACGGTTTTGCGGTGGACCAGGCGACCCTGCCGAAAGGCGCGACGCAGACCCACATCTCGCTGTTCGACGGCTCCAATTGCGGCATCCAGCTCGAAGGCAAGCCGGTATTCTCGGTGCAGTATCACCCGGAAGCCTCTCCCGGCCCGCGCGACTCGCATTATTTGTTCAAGCGGTTCGCCGACCTGATGCGGGCGAAGAAGGGAACGTAGCGCGCTCTACCGCTCGTCATTGCCGGGCAAAAGCGCAAAGCGCGTCTTTGCGCTAGGTGACCCGGCAATCCAGTTTTCCTGAAGACCATGGATGCCCGGATCAAGTCCGGCATGACGAGGTTTGGCGTGGTCAAACGGCTCGCCTCATCATCGGACATTTAGTATGATGGCCATCATTGTAACGCGCAGGAGCCCGCCCCATGGAAGACCAGCCCGCCCCGAAGATCGAATTCGGCGTCACGCCGCTCGAGGTCATGGCGTCGATGGCGGGCGTCGATTTCGTCCGCGCCATGTTCGCCGGCAAACTGCCTCCGCCGCCGATCATGCAGACCATCGAACCGTTCGACCAGACCGCCGAGCCGGGCGTCGTCGCGTTCCACAGCATCCCGGGCTTCCGGCATTACAACCCGATCGGCTCGGTGCACGGCGGCTATGCCGCCACATTGCTTGATTCCGCGATGGGTCTCGCGGTCCACTCGATACTGCCGCCGGGCGTCGGCTACACCACGCTGGAATTCAAGATCTCCTTCATCAAGGGCATGACCAAGGATACCGGAGCGGTCCGCACCGAAGGCCGCACGCTGAGCGTCGGCCGCCGCGCCGCAACCGCGGAAGCCCGCATCACCGACGCCAAGGGCCGCCTGCTCGCGCATGCCACCACGACCTGCCTGGTGTTCGAGCTTCCGGCCACCTCGCCGGTCGGCAGTTAGGCAGGCCATCGCCGTTCGCCACATCCTCCAGGGGAACGCGAACCGCTGACATCGGTTAAATCCGCGCGTATCCTTGCACGCGGGAGAATGGCCATGCCGGTCGTCAGCGCCGATGTCGAACCGCTCGCCTTCGTCTTTGAAGACGACGGCCTCGTGCCCAACAATCCGCTACCGTTTCTGGTCTACAAAGCCGCCATCGTCGTCACCGGCGGCCATCCCGAACAAACCATCGAAGGACTATTCGGCGCCAACGGCTGGGGCGCGATGTGGCGCAACGGCGTCTACGATTACCTGCACTATCATGCCACGGTGCATGAGGCGCTCGGCGTCGCGCGGGGACAAGCGCGGGTGCGGTTCGGCGGCGATGCCGGCAAGGAATTCGAGATCGAGGCAGGCGATGTCGCGATCCTGCCCGCCGGCACCGGACATCAATGCCTTTCGGCGAGCCGGGATTTCTGCGTGCTCGGCGCCTATCCGCCGGGCCCCGCGATGCAGATCACGCGGCCGACGCCGGAGAATCACGCCAGGGCGCTGAAGACGATTCCGGAAGTGAAGCTGCCGAAAACCGATCCGGTGCTCGGCGAAAATGGGCCGCTGGTGAGGCTTTGGAAATCGTAGCGTGCGCAGCCGCGCCGCCGCCTCATTGCGACAATTGTCCTCACACATTCGGCGTCACTTCACGGACAGCCTGCTCCACTGCTCGGGTCCGAACTCCGAAACACCACCTGCAACCCGACGATGCAACGGCGCGGGACAATGACCATGACTGGTCCTCATTATCCGTTCGTGCTAGAGTGCCTTGATAGAGGGCCCGCATTACAGGCCGCCGAAGGGGCCCTTCAAGCGACATCAATCACTCCGCCCAATCGCATCTACTTTTATCGATCCTGTTTCGATCCTGCATACGCCGTACGGTGTTCTATGCGGCCGGCGATGCACGCTATCCTGCAAATAATATGCGATCTCTCGCATCGGAGCGAGAATGGTTCCAAGGCGTCAAGTCGATTTCTTGCAAAAGGAATACACGTCATGCGCACCACCAAATTGAATCAGATTTTCGCGATGGTCACTGTCGCTACGGCCTGCCTTGTAATAGCGCTGCCGGCCAGAGCCCAGTCGTTGTCGCCCGCGGAAGCGCAACAGATCGCGACCGATGCCTATGTCTACGGCTATTCGCTCATCACGACCGAGGTGACGCGCGTTCAGATGAGCAATGTGTCGAAGGTCGGGGGATTCAATAGCCCGACCGGACAGTTCATCAACGTTCCGCGTTATCCGCCGGCGGATTACCGCGGCGTTTCCGCGCCCAATGCGGATACGCTTTATTCGGTGAGCTGGCTCGATCTCACCGAGCCGCAGGTGTTCAGCCATCCCGACATGGGCGACCGGTTCTATTTGTTCGAGGTAACGGATCTATGGATGTCAGACTCCCGGGCATCGCCGAGCAAGCGCACGGCCGACGGGAAAGCCGCCAACTATTTGTTCACCGGCCCGGGCTGGAAGGGTGAAGTGCCGGCAGGGGTGAAGCACTTCCCGGTCGCGACGCGCTACATGGTCATTCTTGGTCGCACCTACGCCGACGGTACCGAGCAGGACTACAAGGCCGTCAACACCCTCCAGGCGCAGTACAAGATCACGCCGCTCTCCGCCTGGGGAAAGCCGTACACCCCGGTGACACCGCCGGTGAATCCCAATCCTGGCTTCAGCATGACCGACAAGCCGCAGACGGTCATCCTTGGAATGGGAACGGAGGGTTATTTCAACCTGATGGCCAAGCTGATGGGCGGAGACGCGCCTCCGGCAGCGGAAGATGCGCCGATGCTCGCGGCCATGGCGAAGCTCGGCATCGTACCTGGCAAACCGTTCGAGTTGGGCAAGCTGGATCCCGCCGTGCAGGCAGCGCTGAAAGACCTTCCGCAGACCGCTCTGAAGAAGATCGAAGCCAACAAGGATAGCATGGGCGAGATCGTAGACGGCTGGGTGGTGTCGAAGGGGCTTGGTACTTACGGTACCAGTTACCTGAAGCGCGCCACGGTGGCGGCCTTCGGCTGGCCCGCCAACCAGGAACTCGACGCAGTTTATCCCTATACGGAGGTCGACTCCGCCGGGCAGAAGCTGAACGGCGCGAACAAATATACGCTGACCTTTGCCAAGGACGCGACGCCACCGGTCAACGGCTTCTGGTCGATTACCATGTACATGATTGATCAGGGCTGGTGGTTCGTTCCCAACGCGCTGAACAAGTTCACCGTCAGCCTGCGCAACAATCCGAAGCCCAACGCCGATGGCTCGCTGACGCTCTACTTCCAGAACGAGTCGCCGGGCGCGGACAAGGAAGCCAACTGGCTGCCGGCTCCGAAGGGCGACTTCCTTCCGATGTTGCGGATGTACTGGCCCAAGGACAGCGGTCCATCGATCCTGAACGGTTCGTGGAAGCCTCCGGCGGTGAAGAAGGCGGGTTGAACGAAGCCGAAAATGACGACTGCCAAATCAAGGAATCAGTGAGGGAGTGTTCGACATGTTTCGAGGAATCCTGAAGTTGACGTTGTTTCTCTGCCTTGGCGCGGCAGTTGTGCCAGCGGCGCCGGTCCAGGCGGCGGCGCCAATCACCGAGCAGGAGGCGCACGCCATCGCGGTCGACGCCTATGTTTATTTCTACTCCATCATGTCGATGGACGTGTCCCGCAGGCAATTCATCAACGGAACGACCGATTTCAAAGGCCCGATGAACACGTTCGTCAACGTGCCGGAATACCCGCCGGCGGATTTCAAAGGCGTCGTTCGGTCCAACTTCGACACGCTGTATTCCGCCTCATGGCTCGACATGACCAAGGAGCCTGTCGTCATCTCGGCGCCGGATACCGATGGACGCTACTATCTGCTGCCGATGCTCGACATGTGGACCGACGTCTTCGCGTCACCCGGCTGGCGGACGACGGGGACCAAGGCCGGGACGTTCCTGGTGACACCCCCGGGTTGGCGGCCGGACCTGCGCGACAAGTTTGCTGAGGAATTCAAGCTTCCGAATGATACCCAACGCATCGACGCGCCGACGCCCTATGTCTGGCTTATCGGCCGCACCAAGACCGACGGCCCGCCGGACTATGCCGCGGTCCGCAAGATCCAGGCCGGCTACAAGGTCACGCTTCTTTCCGAGTTCGGCAAAACGCCCAAGCCGGTCGAATTCAAGCCGGACCCCAGCGTCGATATGAAGACGCCGCCAAAGACCCAGGTCGATACCATGACGGCCGGCGTGTACTTCGCCTACGCCGCGGAGTTGCTCAAGCTTCACCCTCCCCACGTCACCGATGAGCCGATCATCGCGCAGCTGAAGAAAATCGGCATCGAGCCCGGCAAGAGCTTCGACATCGGCAAGCTCGATCCAACCCTGCAAAGGGCGCTGGAAACCGCGCCACAGGACGCACAGAAGCTGATGGCCTGGAAGCTGCCGACGCTGGCGCGGGTGGCAAATGGCTGGGCGATGAACACCGACACCGTGGGCGTGTACGGCAACTATTACCTGAAGCGGGCTATTCTCTCGCAGCAGGGGCTTGGCGCGAACGTGGTCGAGGACGCCATCTATCCGCTCAATCTTGCCGATGAATCCGGCAAGCCGCTCGACGGCGTCAACAAATACACGATCACGTTTGAGAAGGGCGCCACGCCACCGGTCAATGCGTTCTGGTCGATCACCCTCTACGACCAGGACGGATTCCAGGTCGGCAATGCGCTGAACCGCTTCGCGGTCAGCAGCTGGATGCCGTTCAAGTACAACGCGGACGGTTCGCTCGACCTCTATTTCCAGAACGAGAGTCCCGGAAAGGCCCTGGAAGCCAACTGGCTTCCCGCGCCAAAGGCACCGTTCAATCTGACCATGCGCCTGTACGCGCCGAGGTCGGAGGCGCTTACCGGCAGGTGGAATCCGCCGCCGGTCATGCGAACGCCGGTAACGGTGGGCCTGTCGGCTCAGTAAGGTTGACCGCAGCGCCGGCGCTTCGGCGCCGGCGTCCGACCGCGCGAACACAATCATGCCCAAAGGGAAGTCGGCACCATGTTGACGAAACGCGATCTTCTCCGTTCCGCAGCGCTAGCTGCGATCACTGTCACGACGGCCAAGGCTGTCCCGGCGAATGCGCAAGCCGACCGGCCGGGCTTCTTCAAGGCCAAGGACATCGCCGAGGCGGGGTTCATCTTCGGCCTGCCGATCGTGATGAACTACGGCGTGATGTACGAATACGCGGTCGACCGAAATTCTGGGCAATTCAAGGCCCCGTTCAATCAGATCAAGAACGAATCCAACGTCTTTACCTACAAGGACACCGCCGTCGTAACGCCCAACAGCGACACGCCCTATTCGCTGGCATGGCTGGACCTGGGTGCGGAGCCGATCGTGCTTTCGGTGCCGGCGATCGACCCCAAGCGCTACTATTCGATCCAGCTCTGCGACGGCAACACCTATAATTACGGCTATATCGGCAACCGTGCCACCGGGAGCGGCGCCGGCGATTACATGGTGGTCGGGCCGGACTGGAAGGGTACGACCCCGCCCGGAATCAAGAAGGTTTTCCGGTCGAGCACGCGCCTGTCGATCGCCATCTACCGCACCCAGCTCTTCAATCCGGATGACCTCGAC
>JBAQER010000011.1:0-2958 GCA_049286845.1 Bradyrhizobium sp. | reverse complement strand
ATGCTGGCCGGATGGCTATTGGCGCAGGCCAGGATTGCTTCCCCCGACGGCGAGATGACGGTGGCGCCGGCAAGCCCGAAGGACCGCATCACGCTCAACGCCGACGGCACCCTGTCGGGCCGCGCCCGCGGCGTGCCCTTCGCCAAGGCTGCGAAGCATATCGCCGTGCTCGCCAGCGGTTCGAACGGGATTTCGATCGCGCTGGTCGAAGCCGGCGCCTGCCGGATCGAAGCGGGCGTCGGCCTCGGTGGTGACAACAGCGATACGGTGACGCTCGCCAACGTCAGGCCCGCGGCGATCAAGCCGGCGCCGAAAGGCTTCGACCAGACCTCGCTGATGCTGATGGGCGGCGTGGCGCGCTCTCTGCAGATCGCAGGCGCGCTGGAATCGATGCTCGAGATCAGCGTGCGCTACTCCAACGAGCGCGTCGCCTTCGAGAAGAAGATCTCGAAATTCCAGGCGGTGCAGCACAACCTTGCAAAGCTCGCCGGCGAGTCGGCGGCGGCGCTGGCGGCGGCGACCTCGGCCGCGGATGCGGTGGCCAACAGCACCGCGTTCGACGATGCGTTCTTTCTCGAAGCGGCGGCCGCAAAGATCCGCTGTTCGGAAGCCGCCGAGAAGGGCGGCGCGATCGCCCATCAGGTGCACGGCGCGATCGGTTTCACCATCGAGCACATCCTGCATCGCTACTCCTTGCGCGCGCTGGCATGGCGCGACGATTTCGGCTCCGAAAGCTACTGGGCGGTCGAGCTCGGCAAACTGGTCGCCGACCGCGGCGCCGACGAGCTGTGGCCGCTGGTGGCCTCGCGCTGATCAACCGAATTCGAAAGTCGAGACTCTGAAATGACCGCAGCCCTCCGTTTCGATCCGATCCGCCTGCCGCCCGAATGCGAGAAACTGCGCAAGGAAGTGCGCGCCTTCCTCGCCGACGAAATCGCGGCCGGCACCTTCGATCCGCACAAGCCCAATCGCGAAGACACCGACGCGCCGGAATTTTCCCGCCGGGTCGGCGAGCGCGGCTGGCTCGGCATGACCTGGCCGAAGAAATATGGCGGCCACGAGCGCTCCTTCCTCGAGCGCTATGTGGTGACCGAGGAAATGCGCGTCGCCAATGCGCCGACGCGGCGCTTCTTCGTCGCCGACCGCCAGAGCGGCCCGGTGCTTCTGAAATACGCGCCCGAGCACATCAAGATGGACATCCTGCCGCGGATCTGCCGCGGCGAGGTCTGTTTCGCGATCGGCATGAGCGAGCCGAATTCCGGCTCCGACCTGTTCGCGGCCAAGACCAAGGCGACCAGGACCGACGGCGGCTATCTGATCAACGGCACCAAGATCTGGACCTCGTCGGCGCATATCGCCGACTACATGATCGCGATCTTCCGCACCTCGCCGCCCACGAAAGAGAACCGCCGCCACGGCCTGACGCAATTCCTGGTCAAGATGAAGCAGCCGGGGATCCAGGTGAACCCGATCGGCCAGATCACCGGCCAGTACGAATTCAACGAGGTGGTGTTTACCGACTATTTCGTTCCCGACGATCACGTGCTCGGCGAGATCGACGGCGCCTGGAAGCAGGCGACCAGCGAGCTCGCCTATGAGCGCTCCGGCCCGGAGCGTTTTCTCGAGACCTATTACGTGCTGACCGAGCTGGTTCGCGCGGTCGGCAAGAACCCGGACACCCGCAGCGCCGAGGGCATCGGCCGGCTGGTGGCACAGCTGCACACCATGCGGCGGATGTCGGTCTCGGTCGCGGGCATGCTGCAGGCCGGCAAGGAGCCGGTGGTGGAAGCCTCGATCGTCAAGGACATCGGCACGGTCTGGGAGCAGCAATTGCCGCACCGGGTGCGCGACCTCGCCGCCTTCGTCGAGGAAAACGCCACCAACCGCGAGACGCTGGAGAACCAGCTGTCGTTCGCGATCAAGACCGCGCCGAAACTGACCATCCAGGGCGGCACCACCGAAGTGCTGCGCGGCATCATCGCGCGCGGGCTCGGGCTGCGCTGACGCGCGGTCCGGCTCCCGCGCCAACCCCATTCAACGAGGAAACCTCATGAGCAAGTTTACGGACATCGGCGTCGCCAAGGTCGGACACGTCGGCACCATTGAAATCCAGCGGCCGCCGCTGAACTTCTTCGACATCTCGCTGATCAACCAGATCGCCGACGCGCTGGACGAGTTCGACAAGGATATCGAAATCCGCTCGTCGGTCCTGATGGCACAGGGCAAGGCGTTCTGCGCCGGCGCCAATTTCAGCGATCCGGCGCGGCAGGCGCAGGAGGCGGCCGAGGCCAAGGGCGATCCCGCCGACAGCCTCGGCTCGATCAACAGTCTCTACATGCACGCCGTTCGCATCTTCCGCGCCAAGAAGCCGATCGTCGCCGCCGTGCATGGCGCCGCCATCGGCGGCGGTTTGGGTCTCGCGGTGTCGGCGGATTTTCGCGTCACCTGCCCTGAAGCCCGCTTCTCAGCCAATTTTACAAAACTCGGCTTCCATCCCGGCTTCGGACTGACCACGACGCTTCCCGAACTGGTCGGCAAGAACAACGCGGAACTGATTTTCTACACCAGCCGCCGCGTCACCGGCGAGGAGGCGACCCAGATGGGCCTCGCCAATGTCTGCGTGCCGCAGCATCAGGTCCGCGACGCGGCCATGAGGCTGGCGCAGGAGATCGCCGAGTGCTCGCCGCTCGGCCTGCTCTCGACCCGCGCCACCATGCGCGCCGGCCTCGCCGACCGCGTGCTCGCCGCCACCAATCACGAACTCGCCGAGCAGAGCCGGCTGCGCAAGACCGAAGACTTCAAGGAGGGCGTCAAGGCTACCGCCGAGCGCCGTGTGGCGAACTTCAAGGGGCGGTGAGATTCTTCCCTCTCCCGCTTGCGGGGGAGGGTGCCGAGCAAAAGCGAGGCGGGTGGGGGCTGCCCTCCGCGAATTCCGTTGCGGAGAGAGCCCCCACCCCA
>JBAQER010000010.1:0-5416 GCA_049286845.1 Bradyrhizobium sp. | reverse complement strand
CGCATAACCGGCACAACATCGGCATCGCAGTCGTCGATGAAGACGCGAGGCGTCATGGTTATGCACCGTGGCGCCGCCGTTTTCACGGCGAGACCGCGGAAGGCACGCTCGATCGCGAACGCGTCGTTCTGCTCAAGCCCACGACCTTCATGAACGAATCGGGACGGGCGGTTCAGGAGGCTGCGAATTTCTTCAAGATCGCGGCCGGCGAGATCATCGTGTTCCAGGATGAGCTCGAGTTGCCGCCGGGCAAGGTGCGCGTCAAGGTCGGCGGCGGCATTGCCGGCCATAACGGCCTGCGTTCGATCTCCTCGCATATCGGCAACGACTATCGCCGCGTGCGGCTGGGGATCGGCCACCCCGGCATCAAGGAACTGGTGCACGGCTACGTGCTGTCGGATTTCGCCAAGAGCGACCGTCCCTGGGTCGAGGCGCTCTGCCAGGCGATTGCCGACAACGCCGGACTGCTCGCGACCGAAAAGGACTCGACGTTCCAGAACCGGGTGCATCTGGCGCTGCAGGCCAAGGGATTTTTCGACAAGGAAGAAGGCGAAAAGTAACGCTCGTCATCGCCGGACTTGATCCGGCGATCCATCTTTCAAAGAAGATAGATACGCGGGTCAAGCCCGCGTATGACGACCTCAAATCATTCACTCGCTGCGGATGTCGCGCGAAAGATCGGACGCTACTATGGGATTCAAATGCGGTATCGTCGGCTTGCCGAATGTTGGCAAATCGACGCTGTTCAACGCGCTGACGGAGACGGCGGCGGCGCAGGCGGCGAACTATCCGTTCTGCACCATCGAGCCGAATGTCGGCGAGGTCGCGGTGCCCGATCCGCGGCTCGACAAGCTGGCCGAGGCCGGCAAGTCGGCGCAGATCATTCCGACCCGGCTGACGTTTGTCGATATCGCGGGTCTGGTACGCGGCGCGTCGAAGGGCGAGGGCCTCGGCAACCAGTTTCTCGCCACCATCCGCGAGGTCGATGCAGTCGCGCATGTGGTGCGCTGTTTCGAGGATTCCGACATTACCCATGTCGAAGGCAAGATCGCACCATTGGCTGACATCGAGACCATCGAGACCGAATTGATGCTCGCCGACCTCGATAGCCTGGAAAAGCGGGTCGACAACCTCACCAAGAAGGCCAAGGGCAACGACAAGGACGCCAAGGAACAGCTCGATCTCGTCAATCGCGCGTTGGTGCTGCTGCGCGAAGGCAAGCCGGCGCGGTTTCTCGAGCGCAAGCCGGAGGAAGAGCGTGCCTTCGGCATGCTGGGATTGCTGACCTCAAAGCCGGTGCTCTACGTCTGCAATGTCGAGGAAGGCTCCGCGGCCAAGGGCAACAAGTTTTCGCAAGCCGTCGCCGAACACGCCAAGAAGGAAGGCGCGGTCGCCGTCACCATCTCCGCCAAGATCGAGTCGGAAATTGCGACGCTGTCGCGCGAGGAACGCACGGAGTTTCTGGAAACGCTTGGCCTGGAAGAAGCCGGTCTCGACCGGCTGATCCGCGCCGGCTACCAGTTGCTCGACCTCATCACCTATTTCACCGTGGGCCCGAAGGAGACCCGGGCCTGGACCATCCACCGCGGCACCAAGGCGCCCGCCGCGGCCGCCGTGATCCATACCGACTTTGAAAAGGGTTTCATCCGCGCCGAAACCATCGCCTATACCGACTATGTGACGTATGGCGGTGAGGCCGGCGCGCGCGACGCCGGCAAGTTGCGGCTGGAAGGCAAGGAATACGTGGTCGCCGACGGTGACGTCATGCACTTCCGGTTCAATACCTGATCCGGGCTACTCAACGTCTTCGCCGGCCCTAGTGCATCTGGCCCTGGTCGCGGATCGCGCCGAGGTGCTCGTTGATGCGGAATACGATCAGGATGAATTCCGCGGCGATGCGCGAAAAGATCACCCCGACGATGACGCTGGCGATCGAGGACAGCAGCACGATGAATCCGCCGAACGGGCTGATCGCCATCGCGGCCAGGCCTGAAAAAATGCCGGAAATGCCGAACAGCGCAATCAAGCCGATCACCAGCCAGTAAAAGGTCTTGATGATCGTGGGCGTGATGAAGCGGTCCCACTGAAACAGATCCCGAAATTCAAACATCGGTCGTTCTCCCGGCGCGTCGAGTATGAGCTACGTCCAAACCTGCGGCATAGGGCTAGCCCCGAATGTTGCCAGGGGCAAGATCAGGGACCAGCAGCGAAGTACGGCCTTCGCCCGCAGAACACGAGCCATGCGGGCGGGCGGGTTGAGATTGCCGCAAATAACGGCCACAATCAGGCTTCCCTCACAGCAATCCCCCATCATGACACTCAGCTTCGAAGATTTTCCGCCCGGCCATTTCGGGACATTCGGCCCGCGCCGCGTCACGCGTGAGGAGGTCCTTGCCTTTGCCGCGGAATTCGACCCGCAACCCATGCACCTGGACGAAGAGGCCGCCTCGCGCTCGATGCTGAAGGGGCTCTCGGCCTCGGGCTGGCACCTGTGCTCGATCACCATGCGCATGATGTTCGACGGCTTCATCGGCCGCACCGCGTCGCTGGGCTCGCCCGGCGTCAACGAATTGCGCTGGCTGGCGCCGCTCCGGCCGGGCGACGATATCACGCTGGATGTCGAGGTCGCGGAGGCGAGGGTATCCCGCAGCCGGCCAGAGACCGGCATCGTGACGTTCAAGGCCGTGGCGCGCAACGCGGCCGGGCTGCAATTGTGCGAATGGATATCGCCGATCATCGTGCGTCGGCGCGACTCTGCGGCGGGGCAGGCGGGCTGATGCGTTTCTTCGAGGACATGGAGGTCGGGCAGCGGCGTGAGGTGGGATCGTTTACCTTCACCGCCGATGCAATCAAGAAATTCGCCGCGCAGTTCGATCCGCAGCGCTTTCATCTCGACGAGGAGGAAGGCAGGAAGTCGCTGTTCGGCGGGTTGGCTGCATCGGGCTGGCACGTCGGGTCGGTGTGCATGAAGCTCCTCGTCATTGACGGCCAGAGTCAGGCGAGGGAAGCCGCCGCGCGCGGCGAGAAGGTCGCGGTGTGGGGACCGTCGCCGGGCTTTCGTGAACTGCGATGGGTCAGGCCGGTGCTGGCCGGCGATACCGTCAGCTTCTCCAGCGAGATCGAATCGCTGCGGACCTCCGAGAAGCGGCCGGAATGGGGCATCGTGCAGGCCCGCCACACCGGCACCAACCAGCGCGGCGAACTGGTGTATTCGCTGCTGGCGACCGCCTTCGTGCCGCGGCGGAATGCGAATTCCTGAATCAAGATGGTTACCGGACCGCTGCGTCGGCTGATTCGCCATGACGGTTGTCTGGACCGATTCATTCGCTAACGCATTGTGAACCTTGCCCCTGTCATGATGAACATCGGGGATGGACCTAAGGGGACGACGATGGCAGACCGCAGCGGCCTGAAATTGGTGGGCTTTATCTTCGCAACCGTGACGCTTGCGGTGATGCTGGCCACCGGGATGGTGGTGAAGGGCTATGCCGACGGCGCCTTTTCGCTCGATGGCGCGCCGATCGCCAGCCGCCAGGTCACCTTCCGCTAACCATGGCGATCGAATCGTTTGACGGCGTCGTGCCGAGCAAGCGCGTCGCATGAAACCCCGCCTTGCGATTTGATCAGCGCCAGGCCAGCGCCAGCACCACCACCGCCAGGAACAAGAGCCCGACAAACCGGATCATGATGTTGCCCATCCGGTGCGGAGAGCTCCGCAGCGGAATCGGATCGGTGGTATCTGGCCGAATGCTCTTCATGAAGGTTTGTCCCCGCCGCAAGATGGTGCCGGACCTTGGTCGCGGCCCGGGCCCGACAAGTTCAAATCCGTTGCGGGCAAAATGAAACCGCCGCGCTCCCGGGGACGGGAGGCGGCGGCAATCAGGTGCGGGATATCAGGGGATCAGCTGTTGCGAAGCCCGTCGGCAGCGCGCTTCCACTGCGTCACATTGTCGGCGATCATGCGCGTCGACTTCATCGCGGCCTGGCTGAGCTGCGCATAGCCGGAAATTTCGCGCTGCACGCGCTGACCTTCGGCGTGCAACAGGTCGCGCAGGCTTTCGAGTTCGGCGATCAGGTTTTCGATCTCCGAAAGCGACGTGCCGGCGACGCGCTGGATCAGCGAGTTGACGTTGTTGACGGTCGCCTCGGTGTTCGGCTCCAGCGCGGTGTCGGGCGTGAGTGTCGGCGGACGGCGCAGGTAAGCGACGTCGTTGCGGACGAAGTCGCGGATCCCCGCCTCGACTTCCGAGACGGCGGCGAGGTTGGAATCGGTTTCAGTTGATTCAATTGCTTCAGAACGAACGCTGGCGTTCATCGGTTGTTCCCCTGTTTCGCGTGTGTACCAAGCGCGGTTGTCCCCCGCACGACGAAATTCATGATGCCATGAGGGCCGTTGATTTTGACCGCATCGCGGCCAATATGCGGCAATGCTCGATCTTTCCCGGGATCGGCGGGGACAGAACGGAACCAGCCCTCACCAGCTGTGCTTGAATCCCGCGGTGAGACTCTTGTTCGAGGTGCCGAGCGCGGTTTCGCCGATCGAGCCGTTGATGGTGACGCCGCCGAACAGTTTCTGCTCGGCGCCGATCTTGCGAAGCCATTTGTCCTCGGTGGACGACAGCGACTGGCCGGCGGTCACGCTGGTGCCGGTATCGGCGATGGCGAGCTTGGCCGATTGCTCGGTCTCATAGCTTCGCACCGGGTGCGCGGCGATGCCGGGCACCGGCACGATGCCCTGCTGGATCACGTTGTAGCCGTTCCGCAGGGTGAGCGAATATTGCTCGCCCAGCGGCATTGACTTGGTCAAGGAGGTGCCGAGCTTGCTCTGTTCCTGTGAGGGATCGACCCGGGCCTCGATCGCTGTCTTGTCCCAGATCGAGCCGACGCCGGGGGCGGTGATCGCCGCCCAGGCGGTCCCGGAGGATTGCGACGGCTGGCCGTCGCTGGAAATCTTCTGCTGCAGCAGATCCGCGCTCGTCAGCGTCTGGGGCTGATTGACTACGGTCATATCGGCGCCGATCCGGGCATCCCAGAACGGCGACAGCGGCTGCTTCACCGATACGGCGGCCGCTCCATTCGACTTGTCCTTTGCGGTCCATGACATGTCGGTGCCGCCGGCCGCTTTCGGAAGGCGCACCTTCGCGGCCGGGCCCGGCGGCAGGGTGGAGGCATCGACATTGAGCTGGCTCCAGTCGAGTTCCCTGATGTCGGCCTCCGAAGCCTCGGTTGCGTCGGTTTCCGCCACGGCGTCCGGATTGTTGTCCGAAGGCAGCGCCTGCGCGTGGGCCGGCAGCACCGGCGCCATGCCGACGCCCGCCGCCAGTATCAGCAGCAACGCCAGCCTGTGTCGTGTCATGGAGAACCCCGCCCGCCTGCAGAGCGCCATTGATGCGGACAGATCGGCGCAAAATTGTGG
>JBAQER010000009.1:0-3018 GCA_049286845.1 Bradyrhizobium sp. | reverse complement strand
GGACGGCAGCGTCGAGATGATGGTCAGGGGATGGGCCAGGCTCTCATACAGCACCCCCAGCACGATATACATCGCCACCAGCGCGCCGAGAATCAACAGCGGCTGCCGCCCGCTGGTCTTGTTGAAGTCGCCGGCATTGCCGTCGAAACTGCCGCGGATGCCCTCGGGCATGTGCAATTCGTCGACCGCGCGCTGGATATTGGTGGTGGCGACCTCGAGCGGCACGTTGGGAAGCAGGTTGAACGACACCGTGGTCGAGGGAAACGACTGCGAATGATAGACCGCCAGCGGCGACAGTCCGCGGGTGGTGTGCACGACGGCGGACAACGGCACCTGCACGCCGCCTGAGCCTGCGACGAAGATCTGCTCGAGGTTGGACGGATCGGCCTGGAATTTCGGATCGATCTCCAGCACCACCATGTACTGGTTGCGCTGGGTATAGACGATCGAAATCTGCCGCTGCGCGAACGCATTGTTCAGCGCATTGTCGATGTCCTGGACGCGGACGCCGAGGCTCGACGCCGCCCTGCGGTCGATCGCCAGCGTCAGCTGCAACCCGCCGGGATCGCGGTCGCTGGAGACATCGGTGATGCCCTCCACGGTCTCCATCCGCTTGGCGACGATCGGCGCCCATTTCTGCAGGAGATCGAGATCGGTGCTCGACAGCGTGTATTGGTAGTCGGAATCGCTCTGGCGCCCGCCGGCGCGGATATCCTGCGCCGCGAACATGAACAACCGGATGCCGGCGACCCGGTAGAGATCCTTGCGCAAGCGGTCAATCACGAGCTGGGTCGAGATGCCGCCACGCTGCTCCGGCGGTTTCAGGCTGATGTACATCACCCCGCGATTGGCGCCGCCGCCGCCGGGACCGCCGGGGCCGCCCAGCACCGAGCCGATCCCCGCCACGGCCGGATCGGCCATCACGATATCGGCGAGCTGCTGCTGCAGCTTCAGCATCGCCTGGAACGAGGTGTCGGCCGAGGCCCGGGTCGAGCCGATCACGAAGCCGCTATCGTCGACCGGGAAATATCCCTTCGGGGTCTTGATATAGAGCACGACCGTCAACGCGATGGTGGCGAAGAACACGACCAGGGTCAGCAAGGGAAAGCCGAGCACGACCCGCAGCGTCCGCTCATAGAAGGTGACGATGCGCGACAAGGTGCCCTCGACGGCGCGGTCGAACCAGGTCGCACGACCGGAGGTCGCCGCCTTGATGTAATGCGCGCAGATCATCGGCGTGATGGTGAGCGACACCACGGTCGAAACCACGATAGCGAAGGTCAGGGTCAGCGAGAATGCCCGCAACAGCCGGCCGACGATGCCGTCCATGAAGATCAGGGGCGTGAAGGCTGCGATCAGCGACAGAGAGATCGACAGCACCGTAAAGCCGATCTGCTTGGCGCCTTCGACCGCCGCTTCGAAAGGCTTCATGCCCTGCTCGAGGTTGCGGTACATATTCTCGATCATGACGATGGCGTCGTCGACCACGAAGCCGACCGAGATCGCCAGCGCCATCAGCGTCAGATTGTCGATCGAGAAACCGGCGAGCCACATGCCGGCGCAGGTGCCTGCCAGCGCCAGCGGCACCGATACACCGGCCGCGATCGTCGGCGTGATCCGGCGCAGGAAGGCAAACACCACCACCATGACCAGGAAGGCGGTCGCCAGCAGCGTCCACTGCATATCCCGGACGCTCGCGCGGATAGTTCCGGTGCGATCGACCAGGGTCGAGATTTCCACCCCGGCGGGAAGCCATTGCTTCAGTTCGGGGATCAACGCCTTCACGCGATCGACGGTATCGATGACGTTGGCGTCGCCCTGCTTGGTGATCTGGATCAGCACCGCCGGCTGCTTGTTGAACCAGGCGATCGACCGGCTGTTGCGGACGGAATCCTCGACCTCGGCGACATCGGAGAGCCGGACGAAATTGCCGTTCGAGCTCTTGACCAGGATGTCGCGGAATTCGGCCGCCGTGCGCATCTGCCGGTTGGTCGACAAGGTCTCGCTCTGCCGGTCGCCATTGAAAATTCCGACCGGACCGAGCGGATTGGCGTTGACGATCGCAAGCCGGACGGCGTCGGTGGCAATCCCGGCGTTGGCGAGCGCGACCGGGTTGAGCGCGATGCGCACCGCGGGCTGGTCGGCGCCGCTGACGATCACCTCGCCGACGCCGGGGACCTGCGAGATGCGCTGCGCGATCACGGTATCGGCCGCGTCGTACATCGCGCTGGTAGTCAGCGTCTTCGACGTCAGCGCCAGCACGAACACCGGCGCCGCCGACGGATTGGCCTTGCGGAAGCGTGGCAGCGACGGCAGGTCGCTCGGCAAATCCGCCAGCGAGGCGTTGATCGCGGCCTGCACGTCGCGCGCGGCGCGATCGATGTTGCGGCCGATGGCGAATTGCAGCTGGATGCTGGTGGTGCCGAGTGAGCTGGTCGAGGTGATCTGGGTGATGCCGGCGATCTCGCCGAGCCGCCGTTCCAGCGGTGCGGCAACAGTCGCCGCTATCACCGAAGGATCGGCGCCCGGACGCGAAGCAAACACCCGGATCATCGGGAAGTCGACATTGGGAACCGCGGCGACCGGGAGAAACGCATAGGCCACCACGCCGACCAGGAACAGCCCGACCGCCAGCAAGGTGGTGCCGACGGGCCGGCGAATGAACGGTTCCGAGATCGATGCCATTATTGCATCCCCTCGGTGGCCCCCGCGACCGGCGGTGACGGCAGTTCGGGCGCCGGCGGCGGCACCGCCTTCTCGATCCTTCGATTGATCCGGTCGAGCGCGAGATAGATCACCGGGGTCGTGTACAGGGTCAGCAACTGGCTCAGCAGCAGGCCGCCGATGATGGAAATGCCGAGCGGAAAGCGCAGCTCGGCGCCGGTGCCGCTTTCGATCGCCAGCGGCAGCGCGCCGAACAGGGCGGCCAACGTCGTCATCATGATCGGGCGAAAGCGCAAGCGGCAGGCGCGCACGATGGCGTCACGGGAGGACAGCCCCTCCAGACGCTCCGCCTCC
>JBAQER010000008.1:0-1810 GCA_049286845.1 Bradyrhizobium sp. | reverse complement strand
TTGCCGGCATCGAGCAGGCCGATGCATTGCTGATCGTGGGCTCGAACCCGCGCAAGGAGGCGGCGCTGCTCAATGTGCGCATCCGCAAGCGCTGGCGCACCGGCCAGCTCAAGGTCGGCGTAATCGGCGCCAAGGCCGATCTCACCTACACTTACGACTATCTCGGCGCGGGCACGGATTCGCTCAACGAACTCGCCGCCGGCAAGCATGCCTTCTCGAGCGTGCTGAAGGACGCCAAGAATCCGATCGTGCTGGTCGGCGCCGGCGTGGCAGCCCGGCATGATGGTGCGGCCGTCCTCGCAGCGGCCGCCAAGCTTGCACTCGATGTCGGCGCGGTGAAGGACGGCTGGAACGGTTTTGGCGTTCTGCACGATACCGCCTCACGCGTCGGCGCGCTCGATATCGGCTTTGCTGCCGGTGCCGGCGGCCTCAGCGCGGCGCAGATGGCGACGTTCGGCACGCTCGACGTGCTGTTCCTGCTCGGCGCCGATGACGTGAAGGTGCCGGACGGTACCTTCGTGGTTTACATCGGCACCCATGGCGACCGCGGCGCGCATCGCGCCGACGTGATCCTGCCGGGGGCGGCCTATACGGAAAAATCCGGCATCTACGTCAACACCGAGGGCCGGGTGCAGATGGCCAACCGCGCGGCATTCCCGCCGGGGGAGGCGCGCGAGGACTGGGCGATCATCCGCGCGCTGTCGGACGTGCTCGGCAAGAAGTTGCCTCACGATTCGCTTGCCGCGTTGCGGCAGGCGATGTTCAAGGCCGTGCCGCATCTGATGCGCATCGACCAGATCGAGGCCGGCAAGGCCGATGACGTCAAGAAGCTCGCGGGCAAGGGCGGCAGTGTCGAGAAGGCGCCGTTCAAGATTACCGTTGAGGATTTTTACCTGACCAACCCGATCGCGCGTGCGTCGGCGGTCATGGCGGAATGTTCCCGCCTGGCCTCCGGTCAGATGCTGACGGCGGCGGAGTGAGCTGATGGCTGAATTTCTTGCAAGCGCGTTCTGGACCGGCTTCCTGTGGCCGCTGATCGTCATGCTCGCACAGAGCGTGCTGCTGCTCGTGGTGCTCTTGATCGCGATCGCCTACATCCTGTTGGCCGACCGCAAGATCTGGGCGGCGGTGCAGATCCGGCGCGGACCCAACGTGGTCGGCCCCTGGGGCCTGTTCCAGTCCTTTGCCGACCTCCTGAAGTTCGTGCTGAAGGAGCCGATCATCCCCTCCGGCGCCAACAAGGGCGTGTTCCTGCTGGCACCGCTGGTCAGCTGCGTGCTGGCGCTGGCGGCCTGGGCGGTGATCCCGATGGATCTCGGCTGGGTGATCTCCGACATCAATGTCGGCGTGCTCTACATCTTCGCGATCTCGTCGCTGTCGATCTACGGCATCATCATGGCCGGCTGGTCGTCGAACTCGAAATACCCGTTTCTCGCTGCACTTCGTTCGGCGGCGCAGATGGTGAGTTACGAAGTCTCGATCGGCTTCGTCATCATCACGGTGCTGCTGTGCGCGGGCTCGCTCAATCTGTCGGCCGTGGTCGAGGCGCAGAATGCCCGTGGGCTCGCCAGCTTGATCGGCCTGCCCAAGCTGACGTTCCTGAACTGGTACGTTTGGCCGCTGTTCCCGATGTTCGTGATATTCTATGTCTCGGCGCTGGCGGAAACCAATCGCCCGCCGTTCGATCTGGTGGAAGCCGAATCCGAACTGGTCGCGGGCTTCATGGTCGAATACGGCTCGACGCCGTATCTGTTGTTCATGCTCGGTGAGTACGTCGCGATCACCACGATGTGCGCGATGGCCGCGATCC
>JBAQER010000007.1:0-16287 GCA_049286845.1 Bradyrhizobium sp. | reverse complement strand
ACTCTACTTTGCATGGGGTTGTTTTCGCGATTTTTGTCCAGGCGGACTACCGTCCCCTGAACCGCGGCTTGCGCCGGCCCAGAAACGCTTCCACTCCCTCCTTGTGGTCCTCGGTCAGGCTCGCCAGCGCGAACTGGTCGACGTCCATATGGCTGGCGAGGTCGTCGAGCGCATGCGCCAGGCGATTGACGGTCAGCTTGGTCATGGCGACCGACAGCGGCGGCTGCGCTGCGACCTTGGTGGCGAGCGCCATGGCGGCGTCGAAGGCCTTGCCGGGATCGGCCACCTCCTCCACCAGACCCCATTCATAAGCCTCCGCCGCCGAGATGCGCTGATCGGCCAGAATTACCGCCTGCTTGGTGCGGGCCGGTCCGATCAAATGCAGCATGCGCGGCACGCTCTGCCAGCTCATGTTCATGCCGAGCCCGATCTCGGGCACCCGCAGATGGCCGTCGCTGGCCATGACACGAAAGTCCAGCGCCACCGCCAGCGCCACGCCGCCGCCGACGCAGAAGCCTTCGATGGCGCCGATGGTGATCTGCTCCATCTCCTGCCAGGCGCGGGTCAGCCGTGGCCCGAGCTTCAAGTGCCGGCGCAGCTCGCCGAGATCCATGGCCCGGCGTGAGCGGCCTTCAGGGTCCTTCAGGTCGAAGCCGGCGCTGAAAGCCTTGGAACCGCCGGTCAGCACCACGACCGAGGTACCGCCGTCGTCCTCGAAACTGCGCGCGGCGTCGGTGAGCTGGCGCAGCGCTTCCGGTGATAGCGCGTTGATGCCGTCGCCGCGGTCGAAACGCACCACAGCGATGCGCCCGTCCGGCCCGAGGCCTTTTTCGATAGTCACAAAATCCACCAACTCAACGCCTCCCTGCCCGCTATTTCCCGCAACGGTGGTTCACAAATGTCCGGAACGTGCGCGCGCGGGTCTGCCCTCCGGTACCGGAAAACGGATGGTGGTACCAATGGTGATCCAGTTGGCGCTTTCGCCTGAAATGTTGTGGCCGTAGATGACATCGAGCGAGAAGATCTCGTTCGGCCGGTAGCGGATCCCGGTTTGAAACCGGGGTTGGATGACGCTCGGGGTATCCGATGCCCCGGCTTGGCCGAACCCCTCGATCGTCCACTGCAAGGTGTCAGTGAATTTCCAATCGAACCCCAGGCCATAGGTCAGGTAATGCCGGTCGACGGTGCGATCCCATAGCCAGCCGCCGTTGAGGTTGATCCGCATGGCTTCGGACAGCCGGAACGTCGCCGGCACCACCGCGAATGCGGTGAGGTTTTCCCCGCTCATCGCGTCGAACGAACCGCCTGAATAGAAGGAATAGCCCAGTCTCCCGATCCCTGTCGGCGCGATGTTGGTCTTGGCCTTCGGCGCCAGCGTCGTACTCCACTCGCCATCGCTGCGCGAGCGGATGTTCTGCATGCTGAATTCCACCGGCCTGAAGACATTCACCACGCAGGAGGGATTGGCCACGGCGGAAAAATCGGTGTTGGTGGCCGTGGACAACCAGCTCTCGACTTTGCAGGAGCCGGTTTCGGCAATGTCGGCGGCATCGACCGCATAGGCGCCGTTGGCCGCCCGGGCGCCATCCGATGGCAGCAGCGCCGCGATCACCGCCAGGCCCGTGAAGGCTATGTGTCCTGCCCCTTGCCCCATGAGCGAACGCTAGCAGAGTCCATCAGCCTCGACATACCCATAATCTTGCGTATCTTCCCGGTATGACCAGCCATGACCACGACCACGACCACCATCATCACGATCACGACCATTCGGAATTGTCCGAGACCCAACTGCGGGTACGCGCGCTCGAGACCATCCTGACCGAAAAGGGCTATGTCGAGCCGGCCGCGCTCGACCTGTTGATCGAGACCTACGAGACCAAGGTCGGACCGCGTAACGGCGCCCGCGTGGTCGCGCGCGCCTGGTCCGATCCAGCCTTTCGCGCCCGCCTGCTCAAGGACGCTACGCCGGCGATTGCGGAACTCGGCTATGCCGGACGCCAAGGCGAGCACCTCGTGGCGGTCGAAAACACCCCGCGCCTTCACAACATGGTCGTGTGCACGCTGTGCTCCTGCTATCCATGGCCGGTGCTGGGGCTGCCGCCGGTCTGGTACAAATCCGCCCCCTATCGCTCGAAGGCGGTGAAGGACCCGCGCGGCGTGCTGGCGGATTTCGGTTTCGAGTTACCCGCCGGCACCGAGATTCGGGTCTGGGATTCGACTGCGGAAATCCGCTATCTGGTGCTGCCGATGCGTCCCGCCGGCACCGACGGCTGGAGCGAGGAACGGCTGGCGGACCTCGTCACCCGCGACAGCATGATCGGCACCGGATTGCCGAAACAGCCGCACGAGGTCGCCTGATGGATGGCGCGCACGATATGGGCGGCGTCGCATGGTCCGGTCCGGTGCGACCGGAGCCGAACGAGCCGGTGTTTCACGCCGAATGGGAGCGGCGCGCCTTTGCGATCACGCTGGCGATGGCGATGCCCGGCGGCTGGAACATCGACATGTCACGCTTTGCCCGCGAGAACCGGCCGGCGGAAGACTATCTGGGCATGAGCTATTACCAGATCTGGCTCGCAGGCCTCGAACAGCTGATGCTGGAACGCGGACTAGTCGCGGCAGACGAGATCGAGGCCGGCAAGCCGCTGCACCCAGCCAAGCCGGTGGCGCGGACACTGTCGCGCGACGGCGTCGCGGCCATGCTGCACCGGGGCGGGCCGACCGAGCGCGAAGCGAAGGGCCCTGCTCGCTTCGCCGTCGGCGATCGCGTCCGCACCAGGATGATCCATCCGCCGACGCATACGCGGCTGCCGCGTTATGTGCGCGGGCATGTCGGCACCGTCGAGATGCTGCATGGCGTTCACGTATTTCCGGACAGCAACTCGCTGGGCGAAGAGAATCCGCAATGGCTCTACACCGTGACCTTCGACGGCCGTGAACTGTGGGGGCCTGACGGCGACACCTCGGTAAAAACGTCGGTCGACGCGTGGGAATCCTATCTGGAGCCCGCCTGATGCCGCTCGATCCGCAAGCCGCGCTTGATGCGACCCGCACGGTTCCCGGCATCCCCCGCGACGTCGACGGCCCGGTGTTTCGCGAACCCTGGGAGGCGCAGGCCTTCGCGATGGCGGTGGCGCTGCATGCCCGCGGCCTGTTCACCTGGCCAGAATGGGCGGCGACGCTGGCCGAGGAAATCAAGCACGCCCAGGCGGCCGGCGATGCCGATACCGGCGAGACCTATTACCGGCACTGGCTGGCGACGCTGGAACGGCTGATCGCCGAAAAGGGTGTAACGACCTCCGAGACCCTGCATCGCTACCGCGACGCCTGGGACCATGCCGCCGACCGCACCCCGCACGGCTCACCGATCGTATTGAAGCCGGAGGATTTTGCGAGCTAAGCGGTCCGCGCCGCGTATTCCAGCCAGCCCCTGGCGCGTAACGCGCAGGCCGGGCATTCGCCGCAGCCGTAACCCCAGTCGTGCCGCGCGCCGCGTTCGCCAAGATAGCAGGTGTGGGAATGCTCGCGGATCAGGTCGACCAGCCCTACCCCGCCCAGATCGTGCGCCAGCTTCCAGGTCGAGGCCTTGTCCAGCCACATCAGCGGCGTGTGCAGTTTGAACCCCCTTGCCATGCCGAGGCTGAGGGCTTTCTGCAGCGCCTTGATGGTCTCGTCGCGGCAGTCCGGATAGCCGGAATAGTCGGTCTCGCACATGCCGCCGATGATATGGGTGATGCCGCGCCGGTAGGCGAGCGCGGCGGCAAAGGTCAGGAACACCAGATTCCGGCCGGGCACGAAGGTGTTCGGCAGGCCATCCTCGCCCATCGCGATCGCGACATCGCGTGTCAGCGCGGTGTCGGAGATGTCGGCCAGGGTCGGAATGGCCAGCGTATGGCTCTCGCCGAGCTTGGCCGCCCAATCCGGGCGCAGCGATTTCATGCCGTCGAGCAGACGGTCGCGGCATTCGAGTTCGATGGCGTGGCGCTGCCCGTAATCAAAGCCGAGCATTTCGACGCGCGCAAAGCGTTGCAGCGCCCAGGCGAGACAGGTGGCGGAATCCTGTCCGCCGGAAAACAGCACCAGCGCGGTTTCGGATTGAAATTGGTCGCTCATGGGCTGCCCCATAGCACTCATCGCCCCCCGGGGCCAATCGGTGGAAAGTGCCGCCCACCCGGCTCGTTTCGCTGGGATAGACGCGCCTCATGCGGCATAAAGCCTGATCCTCCCTCAGGCCTTCGGTAGCGCCATGACCCCTTCCCGCGATATTTCACGCCTGATCGAGATCATGGCGGCGCTGCGCACGCCCGGCAGCGGCTGTCCATGGGATCTCGAGCAGGATTTTGCGACCATCGCGCCCTACACCATCGAGGAAGCCTATGAGGTGGCCGACGCCATTGCGCGCGGCGATCTCGACGATCTCAGGGACGAACTCGGCGATCTCCTGCTGCAGGTGGTCTATCATGCCCGGATGGCTGAGGAGCAGGATGCGTTCGCGTTCGGCGACGTGGTCGAAGCGGTCACCCGCAAGATGATCCGGCGGCATCCGCACGTCTTCGCCGACAGTGACGGCCGGCTGACGCCGCCGGGCGTCACGAGTGCCTGGGAACGTATCAAGGCCGAGGAACGGGCCGAACGCGCGGCGCGACGGCCGGCCGAGGGGACCTCGCACCAATCGCTGCTGTCCGGCGTCAAGGCGGGACTGCCGGCCTTGTCGCGCGCGATGGAATTGCAGCGCAAGGCGTCCAGCGTCGGCTTCGACTGGAACGATCCCCGCGAAGTCCTACGTAAAATTCGCGAGGAAGCCGACGAGATCGAGGCCGCGCTCGATCGCGGCGACGCGCAGGAACTCGCGGAAGAAACCGGCGATCTCTTGTTCGCGCTGGTCAACCTGGCGCGCCATGTCGGCGCCGATCCGGACCTGGCGCTACGCGGCACCAACGCCAAGTTCGAACGCCGCTTCGGCTATATCGAGCGCACGCTGGCGGCGCAGGGACGAACGCTGCAGGACGCCTCGCTCGCGGAGATGGACGCGCTGTGGGACGAGGCGAAGAGCAAGGAGTAGAGACTCATTTCTTTCCGTCGTCCCTGCTTTTGCACGGTCAACGGCTCGCAAATCACATCGGATGCGGCACCGCGTCGAAACGGTTGACGACGATGTCGCGCTTGGTCTCGTCGACGCGAACGGTCATGTCGTAGCGCCCGTCGTGAAGCTCCTTGTTGAGCACTTCGGAATTACGGTGCAGCCAGCTGATGCCGGCGCCATCGGCGGCGTCGATCGACAGATCCAGCGTCATCCGCGTCGCGGCCAGCCGGTCCTCGATCGCGGCCAGCAGAGCATCCACCCCCTCACCGGTTTCGGCGGAGACCAGGAAGCACGGCCGCTCCGGCGGGCGGCGGGCGGCGATATTGGTCAGGTTCTCGCGCATCTCGGGATCGAAGCGATCGATCTTGTTCCAGACCTCGAGAATGCGGCCGGCGTCGGGATCGATTCCGAGCTGGCGCAGCACGGTATCGACGTCGCGCTGCTGCGCTTCGGCGTCTTCATGCGAGATGTCGCGAACGTGGAGAATGACGTCGGCTTCCAGCACTTCCTCCAGCGTCGCCCGAAACGCCGCCACCAATTGGGTCGGCAAATTGGAGATGAAGCCAACGGTATCCGACAGCATAGCCTTGCCGCCATGTGGCAGGCTGAGCGCGCGCAGGGTCGGATCGAGCGTCGCAAACAGCATGTCGGCCGCCTGCACCTCGGCGCGGGTCAGGCGGTTGAACAGCGTCGACTTGCCGGCATTGGTGTAGCCGACCAGCGCCACCACGCGGTATGGCACCCGCTTGCGGCCCTCGCGATGCAGCCGGCGGGTCGCCTGGACCTTCTTGAGTTCATTCTCGAGCCGGGAAATGCGGTCGCCGATCAGGCGGCGGTCCGCTTCGATCTGCGTCTCGCCGGGCCCGCCCATGAAGCCGAAGCCGCCGCGCTGGCGTTCCAGATGGGTCCATGACCTCACCAGACGGCTGCGCTGATAGTTCAGATGCGCCAGCTCGACCTGCAGCGCGCCTTCTCTGGTCTTGGCGCGGCGGCCGAAGATTTCGAGAATCAGACCGGTGCGGTCGAGCACCTTGGTGTTCCAGGCCTTCTCGAGATTGCGCTGCTGGATCGGCGACAGCGCGCAATCCATCACCACGAGTTCGATCTCGTGACCGGTGATGAGCCCGACGATCTCCTCGACCTTGCCCTTGCCGAGAAACGTCGCGGGCCTGATCTGGCTGATCGGCGCGATCAGCGCATCCGCGATCGTGAGGTCGATGGCGCGCGCAAGTCCAACGGCCTCCTCCAGCCTCGCCTCGGAGCCGCGTATGACATGATCATCCGTTTGCGCCTCGGGGTCACCGCGGCGCATACGCAAATAAGGGCCGATGACGATCACCCGCCCCGAGTCTTTGCCCCCTGCCGACCGCGGACGGTCGGCGCCCCCTTCAGGATTTCGGGGTTCCAATCAGATCAACCTCAAGCCGGTGCGTCCTCGCCGCCTTCGAACAGCTGGATCGGAGCGCCCGGCATGATGGTCGAGATCGCATGCTTGTAGACAAGCTGCGAATGACCGTCGCGCCGGAGCAGCAGGCAGAAATTGTCGAACCAGGTGACAATCCCCTGCAGCTTTACCCCATTGACCAGAAAGATCGTCAGTGGCGTCTTGGTTTTACGAACGTGATTAAGGAAGGTGTCTTGTAGATTTTGTGCGCGGTCTGCCGCCATTGTTTTTGTCCCGCAGTCTTGTTTGCTTCTTTTTATTGAACCGATTGCTGCTCTCTAGCGGAGCGTCCCCCGGTTGCCGGCTTCCCCTGAGATCCCCCTCCGAGGGCGCGGCGGTACGATTAGAAGGCAGGCGCGCTTTTTAGGCAAGTCAGTTCGCACGTCAGGCCGGCGGAACACTGGTGCAATTCGCCGCAAAGGCCCGGAAAGAGATGAAATTTCTCAAGCAAATGCATGGAATAAGCGCGCAAAGCCCGACTTAGCCGACCCCAAGCGCCTTGAGCTTGCGATGTAGCGCCGAGCGCTCCATGCCGACAAACTCCGCTGTCCGAGAGATATTGCCGGAAAAACGGCTGATCTGCGCGATCAAATAGTCGCGCTCGAACACTTCCCGCGCCTCGCGCAGCGGCAGCCCCATGATGTGTTCCCCGTTGTTGCTGGTCGGCATCGCCGGCACCATCGAGCCGACATCCTGCGGCAGCATGTCGGCGGTTATGATGACTTCCGGACCGCCGCTGGCCAGAATCATCACGCGCTCGACATTGTTGCGAAGCTGCCGGACGTTGCCGGGCCAGACATGCGACTGCAATACCGCCATCGCATCCTGACCGATCTGGCGTTTCGGCAAGCCGGTCGCCACCGAGATCTGGTCCATGAAATAGTCGATCAGTTCAGGGATATCCTCGCGGCGCTCCGACAGCGGCGGCACCCGGATCGGCACCACCGACAGCCGGTGATAGAGATCTTCGCGGAACCGGCCTTCGGCGATCTCCTCCTCCAGGTTGCGTGCGGTCGAGGAAATGATGCGGACGTCCACGTGGACCTTGGCGGTGCCGCCCGAGCGCTGAAACGTCTGATCGACCAGGACGCGCAGGATCTTGTTCTGGGTTTCCCGCGGCATGTCGCCGATTTCATCGATGAACAGGGTGCCGCCATGGGCTTCTTCCAGCGCCCCCGGCTTGCGCTGCTGCTCGCCGTTGGATTGCTCGATGCCGAACAGTTCGACTTCCATCCGCTCCGGCGTGATCGCCGCTGCGTTGATGACGACGAAAGGTCCTTCGGCGCGGGTCGATAGGCCGTGCAGCGTGCGCGCCGCCAGTTCCTTTCCGGCGCCGGATGGGCCGACGATCAGGATGCGGCTGTTGGCCTTGGCGGCCCGCTCGATGGTCTGGCGCAGCTGGTTCATGCAGGCCGAACGTCCGGTCAGCACGCTGGCTGCCGGCGCCAGTTGCTTGAGTTCCTTCACCTCCCGCTTCAGCCGCGACGTTTCCAGCGCCCGCGTCGCCACCAGAATCAGCCGGTCCGACTTGAACGGCTTCTCGATGAAGTCGTAGGCGCCGCGCTTGATCGCCGCGACCGCCGTTTCGATATTGCCGTGCCCCGAAATCATCACGACCGGCACGTCGGCATGGTCTTTCTTGATGGCCTCCAGGAGTTGCAGACCGTCGAGCTTGCTGCCCTGCAGCCAGATGTCGAGGAACACCAGATGCGGACGGCGATTGGCAATTTCCGCCAGCGCCGAATCGCTGTCGCGCGCGGTCCGGGTGGTGAATCCCTCATCCTCCAGAATGCCGGCGACCAGATCCCGAATATCCGCCTCATCGTCGACAATCAGAATGTCATTTGCCATGGGTCGCGCCTGTCTCGTCAGTTGCCTGTTGCGGCTTCGATTTTTGCTTGGTCGTTAGTCGTTTCAGTGGGCTCAATGGTTCCAGCTGCCGGCTGTTTTGTTTTGGCCGCCGACTCCTTGGTCTCGGCCTCCGGGGCGTGGCCCGATATCGCAAACCGCAACCGCATCCAGGCGCCGCGCTGGCCCGGCCGGACGTCCGCGGCATCGTGGAGTTCGATCTTGCCGCCGTGGTCTTCCAGCACGCGGCCGACGATCGCCAGCCCAAGGCCGGTGCCCTTCTCCCGCGTCGTCACATAAGGCTCCAACAGACGCGCCCGGCTCACCTTCGGCAGGCCGATTCCGTTGTCGATGACGTCGATCACGATGTCGTCACCCTCGCGCGCGGCGACGACCTCGATCCGGCCCTTGCCCAGCTCCTCCGCCGGAACGGCCTCGATCGCCTCCGTGGCGTTCTTGATGATGTTGGTCAGCGCCTGCGAAATGAGCCGCCGGTCGAACTGCGCCCGCATCGGGTCGTCCTTGATCTCGGCCTGAATGTCGATCTCGGGATGTCCGACCCGCATCAGGAACACCGCCTGCCGGACGGTGTCGGCGACATCCTCGCCTTCCATCACGGGCTTCGGCATCCGCGCGAAGCGCGAGAATTCGTCGACCATCCGCCTGATATCGTCGACCTGCCGCACAATGGTATCGGTGCACTGTTCGAAGATGGCCTTGTCCTCGGTGATGGCCTTGCCGAACTTGCGGCGAATGCGTTCGGCCGAAAGCTGGATCGGCGTCAACGGATTCTTGATTTCGTGCGCGATACGGCGGGCCACGTCGCCCCAGGCCGAGGTTCGCTGCGCGGAGACCAGTTCGGTGATGTCGTCGAGCGTGATGATGTAGCTGTCGCGCGACTGGCTGGTCAGCTCGGCGCTGACCCGGACCGAAAGGTTGCGCTCCTGGCCGTCGCGGGTGATCGTGATCTGGCCCTGCACCAGCCGCTGCGTACCCTCGCGCGCGGTCTTCATCATGTCGTCGAGTTCGGGCAGCACATCCGACAGCGGATGGTCCAGTGTCTCGGATTCCGCGTGCCCGATCAGCTTTTCGGCGGAACGATTGAGAATGCCGACGCTGCCGGAGGCATCGACGCCGATGATGCCGGCGCTGGCCGACGACAACACCGCTTCGATGAACCGGCGGCGGCTGTCGATCAGATCGCTGGCGCTCACCAGTTCGTCGCGCTGGGTGCGCAGTTCCTGCGTCATCTTGTTGAAGGTTTCGCCGAGCTGGGCGAGATCGCCCTCCGACTTGTGGACGGGCACCTGCACGTGCAGATCGCCGGTCGAGACAATATTGGCGGCGTTCATCAGCCGCCTGATCGGCGCCACCAGCCAATTGGCGAAATTCAGACCGATCAGTACCGACGCCATCAGGATGGTCAGCGCGATCACCGCGAACATAAGCGCGAACGCCACCTGAATGCCGAGCTTGCGCGATTCGAGCTGGGCGTATTCGGCGACGCTGGCCTGGGTTTGTCTGAGTTGGGCGACCACGCGCGGATCGAGCAGACGCGCGACATAGAGGAAGGTGTCGTTGAACGCCCGCAGCCGGATCACCGCCGCGACATAGTTCGCTTCGATGAAGACAGCGATCTGAGGTTCCGTTTCATCGACGCCCTTCAGAAATTCCGGCGCCGGCGTCGTGAAGGCCTGCTGGATGCCGGTCTGCGCCGTTTCCAGGATACTGCGGTCCTTGTCGATCAGCATCGCGCCCGGCAGGTTGCGCGAGGCGGCGCTTTTCGTCAGCAACTGACGAAACGTGCCGCGATCCTGGTCGAACAGCGGCCGCGCGTTGGCGATATCGTTGGCCATTCCCAGAATGTCGCCGCGAATAAGCTGCGCATGCTCGTGCAGATAGGCATTGGCCACGATCAGCGAATTCTGAATCACCTCCTTCGTCGGGCCGGAAAACAACCGGTCGAGGCCGCGGTCGATGGTGATATTGGCGACGATGGCGACCAGTACGGCCGGCAACACCGCGATGACGGAGAACAGGCTGACGATCTGGACGTGCAGTCTCGCCGCCGCCCGGCCGCGGCGCCGGGCCTGGACCACCTGCCAGACCTCGCGAACGATGATGCCGACCAGCAGCAGGATGGTGGCGGCATTGATCAGCAGGAACGAATAGACGACCTCACGGGTCGGTTCGATCGGCGTCAGGCCGGTGAGCACCACGAAGGTCAGGAACGCCGACAACAGCGCGGTGCCGACCGCAAACGGCGCCAGCCACCTCCGAAGGGGCGATCCCTTGGATTCGGCCAACGACGGATCGAACGATGGGACTGAGGTGTCTGCGCTGGTCATTCCGGCAAAGGTGCGAGCTGAAGGCCTTACGTCCGCCGGCAGCGGACTGATGCATTCATATCACAATGTTGCCGAATTGCGACAATTCCGCGGCGTGCTCTGCGAGCGGGACGCGCAATCGCCAGATCTTCACAACAACCGCGCGAAACGAACGAGTTCCGCGCGCGAAATCGCTAACTGCCGCTCCGATAAACCTGAATGTCGAGATCCCGGATCTTCTTCCGCAGCGTGTTGCGATTGAGGCCGAGCAGATCGGCGGCGCGGATCTGGTTACCCCGTGTCGCCGCCAGCGCGGCCGTGAGCAATGGAACCTCGATTTCCTTGAGGATGCGGTGATAGAGGCCCGGCGGTGGCACGCCGTTCGGGAAGCCCGAGAAGTGCGACGACAGATAGGCTTCGACCGCGCCGCCGAGATTGTCGACGTTCTGGCTGGAACTGCCGCCCGAGGTCACGGCCGGCGGCGCCAGCTCGCCATCGATCACCGAGCCGGTGATGACGTCCTGCGGATACAGCGCCGCGAGCCGGCGCGCGAGGTTTTCGAGTTCGCGCACGTTGCCGGGCCAGCGGTGCTGCTTCAGCCGCTCCAGCGCCAGCGTGTCGAGCTTCTTCGGCGGCAAGCCGTCCTTCTCGGCAAGTGAGAAGAAGTGCCGGATCAGATCGGGCAAGTCCTCGATCCGCTCGCGCAGCGGCGGCAGCCGCAAAGGCACCACGTTGAGACGGAAGAACAGATCTTCGCGGAACAGGCCCTGCTGAATCAGGATGCGCAGATCCTTGTTGGACGCCGCGACAATGCGCACGTCGGTCTTGATCGGGGTGCGGCCGCCGACGGTGGTGTACTCGCCCTGCTGGAGCACGCGCAGCAGGCGGGTCTGCGCTTCCATCGGCATGTCGCCGATTTCGTCGAGGAACAATGTCCCGCCTTCGGCCTGTTCGAACCGGCCGGAAGCGCGGGTGTTGGCGCCGGTGAACGCGCCGCGCTCGTGGCCGAACAGTTCGGACTCGATGAGATCGCGCGGGATAGCCGCCATGTTGACGGCGACGAACGGGCCGTTGCGCCGCTTGCCGTAATCATGCAGCGCGCGCGCGACCAGTTCCTTGCCGGTGCCGGACTCGCCGGAGATCATCACGGTGAGGTCGGTCTGCATCAGCCGCGCCAGCACCCGGTAGATTTCCTGCATCGCCGGCGAGCGGCCGACCAGCGGAATCGAATCGAATTCGGAGTCGTCGGGGTGACTGGCCACCCTCTCCTTGGGCTCCGCCAGCGCGCGGCCGACGATGGTGATCAGTTCCTTCAGGTCGAACGGCTTCGGCAGATATTCATAGGCGCCGCGTTCCGACGCGCGGATCGCCGTCATGAAGGTGTTCTGCGCGCTCATGACGATGACCGGCAGATTGGGCCGCATCTTCTTGATCCGCGGCAGCAGATCGAAGGCGTTCTCGTCAGGCATCACCACGTCGGTGATGACGAGATCCCCCTCGCCCTGGCTGACCCAGCGCCACAAGGTCGCGGCGTTCCCTGTCAATCGCACCTCATATCCGGCGCGCGAGAGGGCCTGGTTCAGAACCGTACGGATGGCGGTGTCATCGTCGGCTACAAGTATGCTACCTGCGGGCATTGTTATTCCTCATCGTGAGTCCTGTGAGGCATGCAACGGCGTCCCCGAAACGTCGTTACGGTTGCTTTGGTCGAAATGCTTGGCGGTGTTGAACATCGGCAGCAGCACGCGGAAGGTGGTTTTCCGCGGCTGGGATTCGCATTCGATGATGCCACCGTGATCGCCGACTATCTTCGCCACCAGTGCGAGCCCGAGGCCGCTGCCGGTCGGCTTGGTCGTCACGAACGGATCGAACAGGTTCGGCAGCAGGTCCTCCGGCACGCCGGCGCCGTTGTCCTTGACGCAGAATTCGAGCGGCAGGGAAACCCGAGATTTCTTGCCCGGCACCGACAGGCGCACACCCGGCCGGAACGCGGTGGTGAGCTGGATCTCCGCGTCGCTGCCGAGATCGACAACGGCCTCGGCGGCGTTTTTCACCAGATTGAGAAACACCTGGATCAGTTGGTCCTGATTGGCCAGCACCGGCGGCAATGACGGATCGTAGTCTTCGACGAAGCGGATATTGCGGGCGAAACCCGACTGGGCGAGCCGCTTGACGTGGTCGAGCACCGAATGAATGTTGACCGGGCCACGCGCCACCGGCCGATCGTCGCCGAACACTTCCATGCGATCGACCAGCGTGACGATGCGGTCCGCCTCGTCGCAGATCAGCCGCGTCAGCATGCGATCTTCCGACGAAGCCGCCTGCTCCAGCAGTTGCGCCGCGCCGCGTATGCCGGACAGCGGGTTCTTGATTTCATGCGCCAGCATCGCGGCCAGTGCGATCACCGAGCGCGCCGCGCTTCGATGCGTCAACTGCCGGTCCATCTTGTCGGCGATAGTGCGTTCCTGCAGCATGACAACGATGTGGCCGGGCCGCTCGGTGAGCGGCGCGACATGAAGATCGACCTGGCGATCGCCGCCGATCCGCGGCGTGCCCAGATCGACCTTGTATTCGTTGACCGGCGAGCCGCTGCTGCGCACCTGCTCGATCAGCGCCAGCAACGGACTGCCGAACGGCACCAGTTCCTTGAGCGACTGGCGTTTCAGAAACTGGGTCGAAATCTCGAAGAAGGATTCCGCCGCCATGTTCGCATCGACGATCTTGCCGTCGGGCGCGACCAGCAGCACCGGATTGGGCAAAGCGTTGAGGATGGCCTCGCTGTCCGAGGGCACCGGCCGGCGATGTTCTGCGGCTGAACTCATGCAGCAGCACTCCATGCAAAGTCGTCGAATGCATCCCCAAGAGAGCGGTGCACGCGGTGCGGATTGTCGGCGGTGAGAATTTTCTGGCGCCAGGTCTTCAGCGTCATCGCTGGCGCGCGGCTGCATTGGGCGGCGACTTCGAGGGCCCAGCCGAGATGCTTGCGCGCATGGCGCAGGCCGATGCGCAGGCCGTAATGGCTGCACACGTCATCGTAGAGGGCGCGGACGTAGTTGAGCTGATCGACGAGCGATGGCTCCGATTCGGCCACGCCGGTTTCGAGCCGGCGCCCGATCTGGCCGGGCAACCATGGCTGGCCCTGCGCGCCACGGCCGACCATGACCGCGTCGGCGCCCGACATTTCGAGCGCGGTGACCGCTTTCTCGAAGGAAGTGATGTCGCCGTTGACGACGAGCGGAATGCCAATCGCGTCCCTGACCGCGCGCACCGCGCCCCAGTCCGCCTCGCCCTTGTAAAACTGACAGCGCGTGCGGCCATGCACCGTGATCATCTGCACGCCGGCGGCTTCCGCGCGCCGCGCCAGTTCGGGCGCATTGAGTGAATGATCGTCCCAGCCGAGTCGCATCTTCAGCGTTACCGGCACCTTTACAGCCGAGATCGTCGCCTCGATCAGCGTCAACGCGTGATCGAGGTCGCGCATCAGGGCGGAGCCCGACTGGCCACCTGTGACGTGGCGCGCCGGACAGCCCATATTGATATCGATGATGTCGGCGCCTGAGGCCTCTGCGACCCGCGCGCCTTCTGCCATCCAGCTGACCTCGCAGCCCGCGAGCTGAACGACGTGAGGACCGATGCCGGTCGCCTCGCATCGCAGCACCGACATCGGGCGGCCGTTGACGAGATCATCGCTGGCGGTCATTTCGGAAACCACGAGTCCCGCCCCGAGGGCTGCGGTCAGGCGTCGAAACGGGGCATCGGTGATGCCGGACATCGGCGCGAGAAGGGCCCGGTTGGCGACATTAATACCGCCTATTTTCAATGGCTTAGGATGTGAACATTCCAGGCCGGTCACGGACTTCTCGTCTTTCTGGCGGATGCAATATCGCGACCGCTAGGAACCATAATGAGCACAATTCTTGTGCAGTCAAGCGTCATGCCTACACTTTAGACAACTCTGGCAATTGTGCAAGTGCACTGCAACAAAAAAGGCTTTTCCCACAGTTATTGGGAATCGGTCTGTTCTTAACCCCCCGACATGATAAGGGCATGGCGCGGCAAACCCGCGCTCCCTCCATCAACCCCGAATCGTCAGTCTTTGAAGCCAAATGCCCAGACCTGAGCGGACTGCAGCCATCCTTGTCGCAGCCGGACGCGGGCTTCGTGCCGGTTCGGGAGGACCCAAGCAGTATCGTTCGATCGGCGGGAAGACCGTGATCTTCCGGGCGATGGAGCCGTTCTGCCGGCACCCGGACGTGTTTGCCGTGCAGCCGGTGCTCAATCCCGACGACACCGCGATGTTCAACGATGCGGTCAGCGCGTTGCGCCACGAACCGCCGGCCAATGGCGGGGCCACGCGTCAGGCCTCGGTGCATGCCGGCCTGGAAGCGCTCGCCAGCCAGAAGCCCGATGTCGTGCTGATCCACGACGCGGCGCGTCCGTTCGTCACCGCGGCGCTGATTTCGCGCGCGATCGACGCCGCTGGCCGCACCGGTGCGGCGGTTCCTGCCATACCCGTTGCCGATACCATCAAGCTTGTCGGCGAGACCGGCAACGTCGAGGCGACGCCGGAGCGCGCGCGGCTGCGCATCGCGCAGACGCCGCAGGCTTTCCGCTTCGACGTCATTCTCGACGCCCACCGCCGCGCCGCGCGCGAAGGCCGCAGCGATTTCACCGACGACGCGGCGCTCGCGGAATGGGCGGGATTGACGGTGGCGACATTTGAAGGCGATCCTGCAAACATGAAACTGACCACCCCGGAAGATTTCGTCCGCGAAGAAGCCCGCCTCGCCGCCGAGCTCGGCGATATCAGGACCGGCACCGGCTACGACGTGCACGCCTTCGGCGACGGCGATCATCTGATGATCTGCGGCGTGCGTGTGCCGCACACGAAGGGCTTTCTTGCGCATTCCGACGGCGACGTTGGCCTGCATGCGCTGGTCGACGCCATCCTCGGCGCGTTGGCGGACGGCGACATCGGTTCGCATTTTCCACCGAGCGATCCGCAGTGGAAGGGGGCTGCGTCCGACCGCTTCCTGAAATACGCGGTCGATCGTGTCACTGCGCGCGGCGGCCGCATCGCCAATCTCGAGGTCACGCTGATCTGCGAGCGCCCGAAGATCGGGCCGCTGCGCGACAGCATGCGGGCGCGGATCGCCGACATCACCGGGATCAACGTCTCGCGGATCGCGGTGAAGGCGACCACCAGCGAACGGCTCGGCTTTACCGGCCGCGAGGAAGGCATCGCGGCGACCGCCAGCGCCACCATCCGGCTGCCTTGGGACGCTAAAGGTTGGAGCGATTAAGATGAGCGGCAGCGACGCCCGCGCCCTCTCCCGCTCGCTGCTCGATCTTTGCCGGATGCGCAAGCTGACGATTGCGACCGCAGAATCCTGTACCGGCGGCATGGTCGCCGCCGCGCTGACCGACATTCCCGGTTCCTCCGACGTCATCGACCGCGGCTTCGTCACCTATTCCAACGACGCCAAGCGCACGATGCTCGGCGTCAAGGCCACGACGCTGGCGACCTTCGGCGCGGTCAGCAAGGAGACCGCAACCGCAATGGCGTTCGGCGCGCTGGAGAAGGC
>JBAQER010000006.1:0-1884 GCA_049286845.1 Bradyrhizobium sp. | reverse complement strand
ACAGGAAGGTGATCATCACCACCGCGATCAGCGCGCCGATGAAGGAGGACGTGAACGCCGCCGTGAGCGCGCTGCCGGCGCGCCCCTTCTGCGCCAGCGGATAACCATCGAAGGTAGTCGCCACCGACCAGGGTTCGCCCGGTATGTTGAACAGAATCGAGGTGATCGCGCCGCCGAACAACGCGCCCCAATAGATGCAGGACAGCATGATGATGGCCGAGGTCGGCGGCATGCTGAAGGTCAGAGGCAGCAGGATCGCAACGCCGTTGGCGCCGCCGAGGCCCGGGAGCACGCCGATGATGACGCCGAGCACGATGCCCAGCACCATCACCATGATGTTGAAGGGCTGCAGGGCCACGGCGAAGCCGTGAAAAAGATTGACGATTTCTTCCATGCTTTAAGTCCTGCAACCGTGAGCTGACGACGCGACGACTCTAGAGGCCGAGCCATTCCTCGAGAGGGCCTTTGGGAAGCGGCACCAAAAACCAGCGTTCGAAAATGAAGTAGGTGACGATCGGCATACCGAACGCCACGGCGAGCACCGTCAGCCAGCTGTATTTGCCGAGCCATCGCATGAACCAGCCGATGAAGACGATCGATGCGACGTACAGACCGGTAAACGGCATCGCGCCGACATAGATCGCGGTGGGCACGACGACGCTCATGACCTGACGAAGCTGGCCCCACTCCGCGAACAGCCCGTCATCCCCGTCACGCAGCACGTGCAGGAGGTTCACCGCACTGGAAGCAATGATGATGATCCCGACGTAGAATGGAAAGAATCCGGCGCGCGGGCCCTCGGCGCCCCAGTTGATGCCGGCCTTCAGGCTGCCGACGATCACGATCGCTCCGAAGAGCGCGATCAGCAGCGCGATACCGGCTTCCACGGTCTTGTGCTTCGGGCCTGCGGCGTCTGAACCATTCGTAGTCATGGAAACTCCATGCGTAATCGCAGCTTCGGATTCGCAGCCGACTCTGCGTTACGCGTTCGTCAGCATTCTCGAGTGGGTTGGATCAATTTCCAGTGCTGAGGAAACCGGCCGCTTTCATGAGAGCTTCATGGCGCTTTTCCTCCGCCTCGACCCACTTGGCATAGTCGGCCCCGGTCATGAAGGTCGTATTGAAGGCGCCGCTCTTCATGAAGTCCTGCCATTCGGGAGTGGCGCGCACCTTCTTGAACAAGTCGATGTAGTAATCGACCTGGTCCTTGGTGGCCTTGGGTGACATGAAGATGCCGCGCAGCATCAGATATTCCATATCGAGGCCCTGCGATTTGCAGGTCGGAATATCCTTCCAGGCTTTGCCGTCCGCGATCTGTTCGTCATAGGCCATCGGCTTGCCGTCGAACACGCAGAGCGGACGAAGCTTTCCGCCGCGCCACTGTGCCACTGCCTCGATCGGATTGTTCACGGACGAATCGACATGGTTGCCGACGAGCTGGACGGCGACTTCGCCGCCGCCCTTGTAGGGAATGTAGGTGAACTTGGCGCCGGTCGCCTTCTCGACGGCGACCGTGATGATCTGGTCTTCCTGCTTCGATCCGGTGCCGCCCATCTTGATGGAGCCGGGCGGCGCCTTCTTGAGGGTGTCGACGTAATCCTTGACGTTCTTGTACGGCTTATCGGCATTGACCCAGAGCACGAATTCGTCGAGCGCCAGCATCGCGACCGGAGTGAGATCCTTCCAGTTGAACGGAATGCCGGTTGCGAGCGGAGTCGTGAACAAGTTCGACAACGTGATGATGATCTTGTGCGGATTGCCGGCCGAGCCTTTGACGTCGAGGAAGCCTTCGCCGCCCGCGCCGCCCGATTTGTTGATCACAACCATCGACTGCTTCATCAGGCTGTGCTTGGTGACGATGCCCTGGATGGTGCGGGCCATGAT
>JBAQER010000005.1:0-2054 GCA_049286845.1 Bradyrhizobium sp. | reverse complement strand
GGCCTGGCCCGGCGAGACACCCTCTTCGCCGGCGACCAGTTCGACTTCATAGCCGCCATCGGCGGCGCGCAGCCATGCCGGCTGCGGCGCGCGGGTCGACCGCACCCGCACGAACAATTCGAGGCCGTCGCCGACCGCGGCATCGAGCGCGCCGTCGCCGATCCAGTTGATGTCGCGCAGCTGGATGCGATCCATCCGCAGCGCCTCGCGCGGACCGACCACGACGCGGCGGCTGCCGGCGTCCAGCCGCACCACATAGAGCGGCGCGCTGGAGGCGATACCGAGGCCGCGGCGCTGGCCGACGGTGAAGTGAACGATACCCTGATGCCGGCCGATGACGCGGCCGCCGAGGTCGACGATGTCGCCGGGCTCGACCGCGTTCGGCCGCAGCCGGCCGATGATATCGGTGTAGCGTCCGGTCGGCACGAAGCAGATGTCCTGGCTGTCCTGCTTGTCCGCGACGTCGAGACCGAAGCGCCGCGCCAGTTCACGCGCCTGCGGCTTGGTCATGTCGCCGAGCGGAAAGCGCAGAAAATCGAGTTGCTCGCGCGTGGTCGCAAACAGGAAATAGCTCTGGTCGCGATCGGCGTCGGCGGCGCAGACCAGCGCACGCGATCCGTCGGGCAAGCGGCGCGAAGCGACATAATGCCCGGTCGCGAGCGCGGCGGCGCCGAGCTCGCGCGCGGTCGCCAGCAGATCGCGAAACTTGATCGAGCGGTTGCACTCGATGCAGGGCACCGGCGTCTCGCCCGAAGCATAGCTGTCGGCGAAGTTGTCGATGACGGATTCACGAAAGCGGTTCTCGTAGTCCAGCACGTAGTGCGGGATGCCGATCCGCTCGGCGACGTTGCGGGCGTCGTGGATGTCCTGCCCGGCGCAGCAGGCGCCCTTGCGATGGGTGGCCGCGCCATGATCGTAAAGCTGCAGCGTGATGCCGACGACGTCATAGCCCTCGGATTTCAACAGCGCAGCCGTCACCGACGAGTCGACGCCGCCCGACATGGCGACGACGATCCTGGTGTCCTGTGGACGGCCTTGGAGATCCAGACTGTTGAGCATGGGTTCCGGTCATCAATGCGACCGCGGCCCGGAGGGCTTCGCGATCAAAGTAAAAAGCCTTGTCGTTAGAAAGCCTTGGAACGGCACCGGGAAGGCGGATCGGCCTTTTCGGCACGGCTGAAAGGCTGCTCTTTAATATAGGCCGTATTCCCGCGAAGCAATCACGCCAAGCCGTTTTGCGCGGGGGCCCAACGGCAAATCTTGCCGCCGGGCAGGAAATGAGAGCGCGCGGCGGCTCCGTGGCTCACCCAGCATCCAGGTAAGCAACTGTAAAATATAGATATTTTTTGATGCTCGGGATGGCCCGGTCCTTGCTGATGCCTCTGCAAGTTCCATTGCAAGAGGCCGCCCGTGTTCAGCGTGACCACAGATCCAGCAGCATCAGTGTCTTTTCAGGCGCCGGCGCCGAGGTCCGCAAGATCGGACCAATCGCCCGGAAACGACAGCTTCGCGGCGCTGGTCGACAGCAACGCGCCCCCGGACGTCAATAACGCGCGCGCCGATGCACAATCGGCCTCGCAACGCCGGTCCGACGATGCAGCTGCAGCGGCAGCCGACGTCAGGCGGTCGCGCGACGCCGCGGCTGCCGACCGGGCGGCCCGGAACGATGCAGACGATCGCGCCGCCAATTCCAGACAGCGCGCCCGGACCGACACCGACGTAGACGCCGACACGGCCCCTCGCGCCAGCGCCAAGCCCCGCTCCTCGAAGGACGAGCCCGCGAGATCAGACGCAAAGCAGGCCTCCGACGAGCCTGCGGCAAACGATTCTGCGGCCGATACGGCCGCCGCGGCTGAGCAGGACGGCGCGGCCGCGACGACGCCCGACCCGGTCGCGGTGCCGATTGCTACCGCTGCGGCGGCGACGGCGGTTCCTGCTGCTTCGCCTGCGTCCGGCAATGCGACTGCGCCGCTTGCGATCGCGGCCGCCGCCATTGCGGCGAGTGCATCGGACACCGGCGCCTCCGCGGTTGCGTCATCCGCGCAGGCCATGAT
>JBAQER010000004.1:0-5386 GCA_049286845.1 Bradyrhizobium sp. | reverse complement strand
TCCAGTTGGTGCCAAACAGCAGGGTCTCGGCGCCCACACCTGCCACCCAGCCGAAGTGGTCGCGCGGGCTGGTAGTGGCGGCATTCTGGACCACCGCAGGTGTAACAACCGTCTCGGTATCAATGCGCTTGAGCCGTTCCCACGCGAGGCCCGCGGTGCCGTAGAGCAGCACGGTGTCGGTTGCCGTCCAGCCCAACCGCCCACGCGCCGTACCGAGATAGCTGATCTTGTCGGATTGCAGATCGGTGATTGTTAATCCTCCGGGGAAGTCCCGGATAACCGTATTCGAGTCGCCACTGATGCTGGTGGCGCTGAAGTCGAGTTCGAGACCCGCGACCGCCCGCGCATACTGCCAATTATATCCAACCTGGCCGCCATAGACCCCACCTTGCGATTTGATATTGCCAATGGTGACGAGCGGAGTCGTAGAGATCACCTCCGCGAAGTTGTTCCGCTCCCAGCCGTAGCCGCCATGGGCGCCGAGATAGAAACCGGCCCATCGCGTCACAGGGGACGGGATGGCCGGACCCTTGGTGTACATCGGGCGAACTGGGGCCACGGCCGGTTCGCCGAACTTGTACGACACGGCGGCGCGCACGATGTCGATATTTTGCTCGCCGCGCTGGTCCGCGAAGCTGCTTCCTGGTGTGGTCGTCGTAACCGATGTTCCGCTTTCGACGCCGCCGAAGCCATAATGCAGGTACTCGAGGCGTCCGACCCAGTTGGTGCCGAACATCAAGCTCTCAACGCCGGCGCCTGCGACCCAACCGAAACGGTCGAAGGGCGAGACGGTATTAACCACTTGAGAAACTCCAGGAACAGTCACCACGCTCCCATCTTCGCGATTGAAGCGCTCCCAAGCCAGACCCGCCGTGCCGTAAAGCAGAACGTTGTCGGCCGGCGTCCAGCCCAGTCGCCCGCGCGCCGTGCCCAGATATTTGACATTGTCGGACCGGGAATCGGTAATCGTCACACCCCCACCGAGGTTTCGCGTAACAGGGGTCGCGCTTCCCTTGATGTCGCTGGCGCTGAAATCGAGCTCGAGGCCGGCAACAGCCCGTCCGTACTGCCAGTTGTATCCGACCTGGCCGCCAAAAACCCCTCCTTTGGAGTCGATGCCGCCGATCGTAACCAGGGGATTAAGAGCAATGACTTCCGCAAAGCTGTTTCGCTTCCAGCCGTAGCCGCCGTGAACACCGAGATAGAATCCAGCCCATGTCGTAGGCGCCGCTACGACAGGAGCTTTCGCGTAAACCGGAGCCGCGTACGGCGCAATCTCGCCGAACTTGTACGACACAGCGGCGCGCACGATGTCGATATTTTGCTCGCCGCGCTGGTCCGCGAAGCTGCTTCCTGGTGTGGTCGTCGTAACCGATGTTCCGCTTTCGACGCCGCCGAAGCCATAATGCAGGTATTCAACGCGACCGACCCAGTTGGAGCCGGACAGTTTGGCCTCGACGCCGGCGCCGGCTACCCAGCCGAAGCGATCGAACGGGCTGGTGGAGACGACATTCTGGACCACCGCTGGTGTAACAACCGTCTCGGTATCAATGCGCTTGAACCGTTCCCATGCGAGACCCGCGGTGCCGTAGAGCAGGAACGTATCGGTTGGCGCCCAGCCCAGTCGGCCGCGTGCCGTGCCGAGATAGCTGACGTTGTCGGATAGCTGGTCGGTGATCGTTACTCCGCCAGCGAAATTGCGAACCACAGGATTCGAGTTGCCCCTGATGTCGGTGGCGCTGAAGTCGAGTTCGACACCCGCAACCAGGCGACCGTACTGCCAGTTGTATCCGGCCTGGCCGCCATAGACCGCGCCCTTCGAGTTGATGCCGCCAAGGGTGAGGAACGGATTTAGACTGATGACCTCAGCGAAGCTGTTGTCCTTCCATCCGTAGCCGCCATGTACGCCGAGATAGAAGCCGGCCCAGGATGCCGGCAGTGGGGCGGGTGGCGGTGGCGCCTTGGCGACAAGGTCTGCGGCTGACGAGACACCGGCCAGCATGAGCCAGGAGGATGTGACGAGGAATGTGTTGCGGAGTGTCGACATGGGCTTGTCCCCTCAGATGATTCTGCCTCAATTCATTGGCTGAATTCATTTTTCTTGAAGGAGACCACGCCTCTCAAAACGGCGGGCGTGAAACCGTAGCTGATTGCCACTACGGATACTGTATCCGGCTCGCAACACTCCGAAAACTTTCAAGATTGCAATGGAACCAGTGTTCAAGATTGCAATGGAACCAGTGTTGATGTCACCCATTTGGGATGTTTCGCAGCAGCCTAAGGGGCAGAGCGCTTCCGGATTTGGCACATCGCGTCATTTCGCTGCGGCGCGAATTTTGGTCGCTATCGAGGCAGAGCGGACTCTGGCAAACCGCCACCCGGCGGATTTCTGGGTTCACGGCCTAACTCGGCGGGGCCATGAACGGCCTTGAAGTTGCGCGACGTTAAAATAGTGCCGGTGATTTGCCCGACACGTCAAATGTTTTCGCGGGCAAAGCATCCATGCCGGCGACCCCTTGTTACTTTGCATGGGGTTGTTTTCGATATTTTGGTCGGGAGCAAAGACCGCGTCGGCCTTGCGGCCGGGGCCGACCTCTCGTCGCGCCGTCTCTTGCCTAATCCCCGGACACGCCCGTGTTTGTTGGCCTCTCGCTGGAACCGGCTTCCGGATCGGCCAACCGGTTCCTGAGCGCGCCCGGCGGTATTCCAAAGTGGCTCTTGAACGCCCGGTAGAACGTGGAAAGTTCGTTGAAGCCGCAACGGAAACAGATTTCCTCGATGCACGCGTTCTCGTCGGATCGGATCAGCATCAAATGCGCCTGCGCAAGCCTTGCCTCCAGCAGCATGGCGGAAAAATTATAGCCGCAGAGTTGCAGATGTTTCTGAAGAGAGCGCCGGGGCATCCGCAACTGGTCGGCAACTTCGTCAAGCGAGAATTCGGGGTCGCCGAACCTGGCGGAGATGATCCTCTGGACGTTGTGGAGGGTTGAGTGCGCTCGTGACGAATTTGCATCCGGCGCTTCCCCCGATGCAATGACAGAAACCAGGCTTTCAATGGCCGCTATCACGCTTGTCAGGTGATCCGGATCCCAGTTCTGGTCAATGTGGCACAGATAGGCCAGGGTGTGGCGAAGCGCCGGCGCGAGCGGATGGCTCTTCAGGCGGCAAGACAATTCCATCGCGCCGCCGGAGAACTTTCGGCGATCCATGCGGAAGGCCAGGTGGCGGTGACCGCCGTCCGCTTTGATCCGGGCCTCAAATGTACGCGCATTGTCGATGACAACGAAATCTCCGCGTCTCAACAGTTGCCGGACGTCGAACTGATCGAGATGCATTTCGCCGCGCTGGATGAAATTCAGGTAGAAATCATCGTCCCCAACCTTGGCGATATCCCCCCTGCTTCGCGATACGCGATGGGAGGAGGTCCCCAGAAACGTGAAGTCGGTGCCGCCGCCAACCCAGTGCTCGACCGTTGCGGAAAACCTGTCGCCTTCAGTCGGCTTGTGCGGTGTCAGATGGGCAAAGGATTCACACAGGCCGGAACGATAGTAGTCGAATTGCCAGCCCGGCTCGACCTTCGCGGTATTCCATACGGTGCGTCTCATATGAAAACCTCCTCATCTGGCCGCCGTGACGGCCAGTGACCAAGCGGGTCCATACATGACGCCCCGACAAGCTTCGGGTTGCGCCAATTGCGAAGTGGCGGCGCCATGCGCCAAAGACCCGAATGTCCTCCCGATCTAGACTGTTGCGCCAGCGCGGTAATTGGTCAAGCCAGCCGCGACAAGACGGCGGATTGCCATACCAAGGGAGGGACCATGTCGAAATTGCAGGCTGTGCTTGACGAAAGCGTGCGAGCGCAAGATGTGCCGTTCGCAGTCGCAATGCTTGGCGACAAGAATGGCATCAGGTGGTCGGGAGCGGCGGGACAGCGCTCGCCCGGCCAGGCCGCATCCATCGATACGGTATTCCGCATCTTCTCGATGACGAAGGCGGTCGGCAGCACGGCCGCCATGATCCTCGTTGAGCGAGGCAAGCTCAATCCCGATACACCAGTAGAAGACATCCTTCCCGAGTTTGCCAAGATCAGAGTGCTCGATCATTTCGACGGCGACAAACCGGTGATGCGCGCGCCCAGGACCAGGGCCACGGTTCGCAATTTGGCTACCCACACCAGCGGCCTCGAATATGAATTCTGGAACGGAGACGTGGCAAAGTATTTAACCGTTACGGGCCATCCGACGATCCTGAGCGGCCTGAAGGCCGCGCTCTTCTATCCGATGGCGAGCGATCCCGGCACGCGATGGGCCTACGGCATTGGCATCGACTGGCTCGGACAAGTCGTCGAGAAAATCGACGGCCGGCGCATCGACCGGTTCTGCCGCGAGGAAATATTCGAACCTCTTGGAATGTCCGACACTGCCTTCGAGGTCTCCGAGCCGATGCAAAAGCGGCTGGCTGCCGCGGCCATTCGCGGCGCAGACGGCGCGTTTGCCCCCTTCGAAATAGCCCCTCCGTCGAATCCGGAATTCTACGGAATGGGTCACGGGCTCTACTCGACGGCCCCGGACTACATGAAGTTCCTGCAGATGTTCCTGGGGCGTGGGCAACTCGGCAGCCGCCGGTTGCTCTCGGAGGCCTCGGTGGATTGGATGCTTGCGGACCGCCTCCAGGGACTGAACTTCCGCAGGATGGTGAGCGTGTCACCCCTGACGGCGGATTGCGATCCCTTCCCGGACACGCGACGGACACACAGCTTTGGCTTCCTGAGGATGGAAGAAGATGTACCGGGGATGCGGTCGGCCGGCTCGCAGAGCTGGGCAGGCGTCCTGAACTCGCACTACTGGTTCGATCCGAAAAAGGGCATTGCCGCGGTCATCATGACGCAGTCGCTGCCCTTCGTGGAACCGCGTTTCATGGACACTTACGCAAAATTCGAACGCGCGGTGTATGCAACGCCGTAGCAGGAGGCCGTGAGCGGGTTTTGCGATACGGCGGCAAATCCCTCACTCGGCCGGCACGCCGTTCGGTTCGTGCCGGGAAACGCGCAGCAAATCATTCGCTGCGGCGAACCGGTACAATTCAACAATCGGAATTCTTGGCCTGCAAACGCGTCAGAAGCCGCGGGGCCACGAGCGGTCTTGAGTTACGCGATATTGCAATAGTGCCGGTGATTTGCCCGACGTGTCAAAATGTCTTCGCGGGCAAAGCATCCATGCCGGCGACCCCTTGTTACTTTGCATGGGGTTGTTTTCGATATTTTGGTTGGAAGCCAAAACCGCGTCGGCCTTGGGATGCCTAGTATTGACGATGAGGTGGGTGAGTCGCTTGCTGCCCATGCTTCGAGACGCTCGCGCTGCTCGCTCCTCAGCATGAGGTTGTTGTG
>JBAQER010000003.1:0-2913 GCA_049286845.1 Bradyrhizobium sp. | reverse complement strand
GATCAGCACCTTGGTCCTGTGAATAGGAAAACTGAGTGAGCTCCGATCGGTATTTCTCAATTACCGATGGCATGCGCACAAAGGTGAGCCAAAGCTTTGCCACAAACCGCATCAGATACAATGGATGCTTGCGAACCTCCATCAGGCCGATACTGCATTCGTGTCCAATGGGTGAAACCTTGACGCCGACATTTTGTCCGCGCTCATTGCGGACAATCAGCCGACGATATCGAGCGAAGTCGTCGTGTAGATCGGTCTCGTCCACATCCACCACGATATAGTCGGGACGCACGATCGGCAGCAGCTTCTTCGCCTGCGGCACGAAGATGGCCGGGGAATATGAGGTGTATCCGGCATTGTAGGTCTTTAGGCAAACCCCCCGCTCGGTCTTGAAATATTTTGCAACGTGATACGGCAGGGTGTTCTTGTCGTCGAAGCCTTCCATGAATGAATCGCCAAGGAACAGAACCGAAACTGGATTTCGGCACCCCGCCAGCAGTGCCGCATCGTCGATGATCCTGATACCGTTGGTGTCATAGGATCTCTTGTAGCTGAAGCCAGTCAGATCGCCGTAAATGCACAAGTTCTGGTTTTCCGGTTCCGGCTTATGGTTCAGGACGTTGGATTCCCAGTTCAGATTGATATTCGCCAATTCGAGATCGTACAGCGGACCGAAGTACTGCTGCATCCGCAACCCGATCTCGAAAATGACGGCCCACGAGACGACCAGCAGTGCCGCCTGTCCGAGGAAGTGAAACCGATACTTCATTGAATATCTCCAAAAATAACTCCGGGCGGCTCAACATAAGCTTGTTGCAGGCTTTCGATTGGCGAACCTCTATCCGCCAGAAGGTGGTCCACCAAAGCTGCAAGCGTCGAGAAAAAGCTCCGGCAAGGCATCGGTCACCTCGCAGCCTTGAATGTTTCAAGCCGCTCATCTGCGGTGAGCGCGGCCCGTAGCTCCGCAATCAATTTCTTGCAGGTAGGTAGATGGCGCTCCTCCACATCCAGAATCCGGAGAAATCCTCGTTTCTTTAATGCCGCTATCGCGGCTGGAGACTGCGATTCGGAGCCGGCCGCCTCGGAAACGATATCGATAAGACGGTCAATGGCGTGCAAGCGGCCGAGCAGGTAGTCATTCTCGCGGTAGGCGCGCGACAAGAACGCGGCAGATTGACTGAACGCAGTACCCTTTAGCTGAAACGTCCCCAGTCTGTTGATGCCGACGGCGTCCTGCGCACTGATACGGTCAATCCGGACCTCGTTGAATTCCCCCGCTTCCCGCCACGGCATCACGGGAAACGTCACAACGTCCCAGAACGGAAACCCGAGATGATTCACAAGCACCTCGTGCCTCGCAAGGGGAGGCCACCCCTTGGTTTCGGCAAGAAGAACGTCAATGTCCGACGTGCTGGCTTTGAGATCGATATCCGAGCCGAGGCGCTCGATGAGCGCATCAATCCGATCCCTGTGTCGCGCGGCAAAGGACTGCGCATATTTGCCTATCTGTCCGACTTCAGTCGGAGACGGCCCTGCCCGAAAGATGTCCTCGACCAGATTGCAGGTCGTTGCATTGACGGAGGTGACAGCCTCTCTTTGCTCCAGTGCGTCTGCGCATTCGTAGAACTTGCGTTTCAAGCGGTCGACGCTGGCGGCCTCCAGACCCTCGAACTCTCCTGAACCGAGCATCTGAGAAAGGCGGTTTTGACCTTCGATCAGGAAACGAAGCCTGCGCTTTCGATAACCTACGTCAAACGCGAGTAAAAACCTGATCCACTTTGGGGTATCAGGGCCTGCGACGGTTTCCGCCTGCAAGGATCGGCCGTCTGCGGGCTCGTAGGTCACGCCGGCCTGGATTGCCCAGGCGTCGATGACCTCTGCAATTGACCGCGCGAAGGGCGATTCCGGACGAACGCCGCGGATCTCCATGATCAGTCGACTGACGAAGTCGCGCACCGAGGCGAGTTTCAGGCGTACATAGGCATCGTACGCGAAACCCGCGTCGCGGGCGGCCTTGATATTTGCCTGCTCGCGCCAGCCGCGAATTTGATCCTCGCTGGGCTCGCGGTCGGTGGTCATGACCCCTGCGACAAGCCGGCGGATATTCGGCCGCGCGCTGTCGACGATCGCCCTGAGCCGACGCACCTGTTCGTTGAAATGACCTATCCAACTGAGTTCGTCGGTCACGGGTTGGGACAGCGGAATCTCGGACAGCGCACCTTTCAGCGTCGGAAAAAATCCTGGCAGGCCGTGATGCACGGCCAGGCCCGCGGGTGTGGGGTTGGGATCAATGTAGACCACCCGTCGATCCACCTCACGATACGCGGCGCGGCCCCGGATGGCGCTGACCGCTTCGCGAAAGGGATGACTGCTCAAAACGCTGCCATCGATGAACGGAACAGAAGCCGCGTCGACGTTCATTTGCGCGTAGTTGTCGAAATTCCGCGCAATGAACTCTGCGCGGCGCGGCCAGGTAATGGAGCGATTCCTGAGGAACTGATCGACCTCCAGAATGCGCGCTGGCGGAAATGCTCCCGGAATTGATGACGTCGCGCGCGCGGCGAAAGCCAGCGCAGGCGCATTTGCCATTTCAAAATCGCTCTCAATGGCTCCGCTCGAACGCCTCCGGTATCTGAAATGGAGGTGGTGACGGTGTTCGCGCTCATGAATGATCGGAGGATTGTGAATCTGCATGGTTCGCTGGTAACCGTTGAAATCAGTCAGGGTCACGAACAAATCGAGCCCCTGGCCTGAAGGAAGCAGAGAAGCCAACTCTCCCCGTGGCGTTCCCATCGCGGCTACCGCGTCGTACATCAGAGCGGTCATCTTCAGGCCATCGAATGGGGGCTCAAACCATCGAGACCGCATGAACAGCGACAGTTTGGAACGCACCTCCAGGTCGCTGATCAATCC
>JBAQER010000002.1:0-3929 GCA_049286845.1 Bradyrhizobium sp. | reverse complement strand
GTACTGAGGCAGATCCGCGCCGCTGCGGTCGATGGCGCAAACGCCACCGCGGCGATGCGGAGATCACTCGTCATCGTTCAGATATTCGTCCGGCACCTGGCCAAACCGGCGTAGCACATGCCGGCGGTTGAATACGCCCTGTTCGAAATCGCTGGTACGGCTGAACGCAACGGCACCGGCGTGACCGAACAGTTTCCACTGCCCCTGCGCCGTCTGGATGGCGAGCCCCGGATTCTCGCAGTCCAAGCCTTCCCCGGGAACGAGGACACCATCGACGAGATCGAAGGCCAGTGCCACGAAATGGATGATTTCGGCCATTAATGCCCGCTTGTAGCCTTTGCCCCGCCTGCCAATTTGTGTAGCTGATTGCCGGGCCCATTGCATTGGTGCCGGCCAATAGCGTAGGCCATTGACGTCGAAGGAGAGCATCGGATGCGAGCGGTTTTCAAGGGAATTCGGGCATTGGTTGTCGCCACAGCCGGACTGAGCGGATCACTGGCAATGGCTGCCGACGCCGATCAGGGGGCCACGCTCGCCAAGCGCTGGTGCGCCACTTGCCACGTTGTTGACGGTGATCAGAAACAGGCCAGCGCCGACGTTCCGCCTTTTGCGGTGATCGCCAAGAAGCCCGACTTCAACCCGGAACAGGTCGCTGCCTTCCTGATCGAACCGCACCCGAAGATGCCGAAGTTCCCCTTGAGCCGGAGCGAGGCGGCCGATATCGCCGCCTATATCGGCTCGCTTCGCAAATAGGACGCGCAGGGTAAATTTCCGGCGGCGGGTCCGCTCCTCGCAGCGCACAACAGCCCGCGCCCCGCGCAACCACCCAAATTTCAGCGGTTTTCTCTCCGACTGCGGCTGCCACCGCCAAGTGTCGCGAGGGTCCTACCGGCTGTACGGCCGCACCCTGATAGGCTTGGCTCGATATTCAGTAACCTGCTTTGAGTGAGCCTTCTCGAATGGACCAAGGCGAAGGCGCCCGACCCAAAGAATCCATGGCGGCCGAAGCATTTGCCGCGCTGATCGGCGGCCGGCAAATTTCGCCTTTCTCCTCGAGGCCCGGCGGCCCCAGCATCGATGACGCTTACCGCCTGACCGCTGGTTCGGCAGATATACGAAGCCCACGGCGCAAGAATAGCGGGGCGCAAAATCGGCTTCACCAATCGTACGATCTGGACACAATACGGCGTCTATGCCCCGTTGCCGCCGTCGATACACTGTCATTGGCGCCGTTTTCCGAGCCACGCATCGAGCCGGAAATCGTGTTTGGGCTTTCGGCAGCGCCGTCGGCGCAGATGGACAAGACGGCCTTGTCGTCTTGTATCGATTGGGTCGCACTCGGCTTGATCGTGCAGTCGATCTTTCCGGGGTGGAAATTTTCCGCGGACGACACGGTTGCCGCCAACGGCATACACGGGCGCTGCTGATCGGGCCGCGTCATCCGTTTGCGCCTCAGGCGGAGGAATGGCAACGGACGCTGCCTGCATTCCAGATCGACCTGAGTTGCGGCAGACGACCGATCGACCGAGGCCATGCCGAGAAAACGTGCTGGGCGGCCCGCTCTCGGCACTACGCCATCTCGTCGGATTGCTGGCGAACCATCCCTTCAACCCGCCGCTCGCGGCCGGCGAGATCGTCAGCACCGGCACGCTGACCAAGGCCATGCCCATCGTCGCCGGCGAGATATGGACCGCGGCGTCAACGGGAATTGCGAAATCCATCTCCGCTTTGTCTGAGACGCTGCGGCTATCAGAATTTACCCTTCGACGCATCCTTGGCCGCCGACATCACGCCGCCGGTGATCTGTCTCATATGCTCTCCGGCATTGGTAAACTGGCTTTTCAGGAATTCCGACTGAATTCGCATCGCCTCCTGGAGATCGGTCGCATGTACCAGCCTGCGCGCATGATCGAACGCAGCCTTCATGTTCTGTTCGGTGAAGGATAGCGCCTGCTTCGACATCTCCGTTCCCGGATTCGGAATCGACTCCATCGACTTGCCGGCGGCATCAAAGAACATCCCGAAGGCCTTTTCCGCCTGATCGATCGTCTTTTCGGCCAGGTCGCGCAATTCTGCCGGGACTTCCAATTTCGGTTCGATCATTCCATCATCCTCCGTTTGGACTAAGGTTACCACATTTCGGCAGCGGCGTCTTTGCAGAGTTTGCCTGGCCCCGACGCGGGCCGGCTTGCCGGAACGACACGGCTCTCGATCACGCCCCGGATCTTGTTCCCTCGGCCGGGGGAGCCGGCATCGCAAATGGCTCTGCCGGCGCTGGAATTTCCTGGCACTTGCCGCGGCGCGCGACCCCCAGCTGCCGCAGGCAGCAAGCGTCGGCCAGCCTTCTGCGAAACAGTCACTTTGATCAAGGTCAAGACTGCCGCCGCAGATTAGTGCTCATTTGAAAATGTAAAGGAAGATCGCGGTCGATCGAGTTCGGAGCAAGCTTCCTTGTACGCTGGATCACGGATGCTCCTGAGCTCGCTGCCGGGGGCGTCCGTCTTCTTCAACAATAGCGGCCGCTGCAAGGATCGTGATGCGAACGTATTATTTCGACGTGAAGGACGGCGTTCCAACCAGAGACCGAAAGGGACTGAAGTTTCCTAATGCTGTGGGTGCGATTGAGCATAGCAAGGAGCTTGCGCGGTTGATCAGGCATGACCCCCGGCTCAAGGATCTCAGCCTTTCGATCGTCGTCGTCGACGAGTCCGGCGCTGAGGTTCATCGCGAGGCAGTTTACCCGGACGAAGCAAAGCCGGGCATCTCCCTTACGAAGACGTGATGACAGTCACGTGGGGGGCGCGGCTCTGACCTTGGCACGCCCTCTTCGCCGCCATGGCTGCAACCAACGCAAGAAATGGACCTTCACTTGCCTCGTCCGTGGCGTTAGCTAGCGGAACAGCTTCTTCGCGCAGGATAACAGCGCCAACATCGTGCTTTCCTTGAAATCATAAATTGCCACGACATCGACCTTCCGGGGATCGGAGGCAGATTTCACAACGATGAATTCGCGGCGGGCACGGGCCACGATTCCCAAAAATGATCTGGTGTCGCCATTTGTCACAACGATGAATCCGCTACCGTATCTGGTTGCGATATTCGGCGTGTAGTTCGCCGCGCCGTCATAAACCTGGATTGGCTCGTATTCACCCGTCACCTTCATGTCGCCGTCGACCAGCTTCGTCAGTTGTTTTCCGGCAAACACCTGCAGCGGCGGCTTTGGAATCGAATCGGCCGGTAACGGGCCATCGCCGTAGGCGAGACGGATGAAGGCGCCATCGGCGCTCACGCCAATATCAAGCATGTGGCTGCTTCCCTGCTCGCGGAAGAAACACGCCTGCTTGACCATATTCGACTTCCCGACATTGACATGTTCGGTACTGCTGAAGGTCGATGTTCTGACCAGGTCGCCAATCGTATCGCCACTCCCCTGTGACTGAGCCGAGCCTGCCGTGACGAGGGCCCCGATTACGAGGGGTACCACAAGGCACGGACGCCCCCATTCCCGCAACATGCTGGCAATCTTGATAGCGGCGTCCATCGTTGATCCCCTTCCATGGCGCGATACGCAATCGCCCGGCCTGACATCGGCCTTAGACGCCACAAATTGCTGTTGTGCATTGATCCATGGCAATAGTGGACATCGCCCAACTCGACCGGCACCAAACCCGAACGAGCCGGTGTCACGGCCTGGCCTCCAACACCATGTTGAAGGCCGTTTCGGCGGCGCGGCTGAAGCCCTCGAAGCCGCCTTTCAGAAACACCGCCTTGAGGCGCGCCTGACCGCCTATTCCTGCGCGAGTGCAAATCCTGCAACCTTGCCGACAATGCGTATTACTACGGACCAAGCGTTGTTTCAATCTTTAGGGTTAATGGAGAGCCTCATTCGAAGTGCGATTCATTAGGGGGGATTCGGTATGGCTTTCATG
>JBAQER010000001.1:0-2348 GCA_049286845.1 Bradyrhizobium sp. | reverse complement strand
CCTGCGACTGCAGTTCAACAAAGGCCTCGGCCATGCCGTCGAGCCTCAGGGCTCGCAGCTGGTCGATGGTTGGATGGGTCAGCATTGCGTGTTTTCTCCTCAGTGGAAGTAGCGGGGGCCACGGATGCCCGATCTTAAAATTACCGCCGATCACCTCCGGCGCGACGCCTACCTTTATATCCGCCAGTCGACCTTGCGGCAGGTTGCGGAGAATGGCGAAAGCACTCAGCGGCAATATGCTCTTCGTGACCGCGCCGTGGCCGCGGGCTGGCCAGCCGATCGTATCCACGTCATCGACTGCGATCTCGGCAAGTCCGGATCGAGTGCTGTGTCGCGCGACGGCTTCCAGATGTTGGTCAGCGAAGTCGCGCTGACCAAGGCTGGCATCGTCATGGGCCTGGAGGTCTCCCGGTTGGCGCGCAACTCGGCTGACGGGCATCGACTTCTCGAGCTCTGTGGTCAAACCCGCACTCTTATCCTCGATGAGGACGGCATTTACGACCCGGCCGGCTTTAACGATCGATTGCTGCTCGGGCTCAAGGGAACCATGAGCGAGGCGGAGCTGCACTTTCTCAAAGCCCGCATGCGCGGCGGCCAGATCAATAAGGCTCGTCGCGGCGAACTGCGGATAGGCGCACCTGTCGGCCTGGTCTACCGACCTGACGGCGCTCTCGAGCTCGACCCAGACGCCGAAGTCCAAGCTGCATTACGCTTGGTGTTCTCCACCTTCGAGCGCCTCGGCAGTGCGACCCGGGCGGTCAAGTACTTTCTGGACCACGGCATCCTCTTCCCACGACGGCTGCGCAAAGGCCCGAAAAAGGGCGACGTCTTGTGGGCGCCGCCGCGTCATGCGCGCATCCTGCAGGTCCTGCACAATCCAAGATATGCCGGCGCCTTTGTCTATGGACGGACACACGGTCGCCCCAGGCCGGGCGGCGGCGTGTCCCAGATCAAGGTGGAGATGGCTGAGTGGCAGGTCGTCATGCCGGATATGCATCCGGGCTACATCAACTGGGAGCGCTTCAAGGAGAACCAAGAAAAGCTCACCGACAATGCTCAGGCTTATGCGATCGGTCGCAGGACGGGCGGCCCGGTGCGTGAGGGACCCGGCTTGCTCCAGGGGCGCGTTCTTTGCGGCCTGTGCGGTGGGCGCATGACTATCCAATACAGCCAGGAAAATGGTCGGTGCGTCCCGACTTACGTGTGCAAAGAGACCGCGACGCGGAGGGGCGGCAAGGTCTGCCAAACGGTGCCAGGCAAGGTGGTCGATCCCGCCATCAGCGCGCTCTTGCTTGAGCTTATGGCTCCGATGACTTTGGAGGTTAGCCTCGCGGTTCAGGGCGAGCTCGAAGCCCGCACCGCCGAAACCGACACTCTGCGACGCAAACATATAGAGCGAATGCGCTATGACGCCGAGCTGGCTCAGCGACGTTACATGAAGGTCGATCCGGACAATCGCCTTGTTGCCGATGCGCTCGAGGCTGAATGGAATGAAAAGCTTCGGCTTCATGCGAACGTCATTGAGGATTACGAGCGACGCGCCCCAGAGGAAGCCGCCATCCTTGACGCTGAGATGCGGCGTCGCATCCTTGATCTTGTCGAGCAGTTCCCTCGGATCTGGAACGACCCTCGTGTCGATGTGCGCGAACGGAAGCGGATCCTGCGCTTGCTCATCGCCGACGTGACGCTGATAAAGTCGGACAAAATCACCGCCCATGTCCGCCTGTCGGGAGGCGCAACGCGCACCTTGACCTTGGATCGGCCGCTGCCGATTGCCCAGATCCGAAAATTTAAGCCGGACTTGGTCGCCGAGGTCGATCGACTGCTTGATCAACACTGCGACCGCGAGATCGCCGAGATCTTAAACGCCCGCGGCCTTCGAACCTGGGAAGGGAAGCCATTTAACTTGAAGAAGATCGACTTCATCAGAGGGGCCTACAACTTACCGAGTCGGCGACAGCGCCTTATCGAACGGGGCCTCCTGACGACAGAACAGGTCGCCGCCCGGTTCGATATCGCCCCTACGACAGTGCAGGAATGGGGGCGGCAAGGCCTGATCAAAAAATGCTTCAGCGACAACTACAACCGAGGCCTCTGGGAACTTCCCGCCGGCCATAACATCGTCAAGGGAAAACCAGGAAAACACCCACATCCCGCGCGGTTTGTCCCCATCGCCACGCCATCAACCGAACAAGGTGCAATATGAAGCCTTCTCCTTGTCGCGCGGCTTTCTCGGCCGTGCCGGCACAATGGCCGTGTCGTAGTGCACCGCCATTTCGGCATAGGCACGATTGACGCCCGGCTCGTAGAAGCAGGCCTTGGTGACGCCGGACTTCAGATTGTCGGAA